>VFKJ01000833.1 GCA_009885595.1 Myxococcales bacterium
AGCCTTTGGTGCAGCGCGCGACGGCCGCGAAGCACGCGCCTCCGAGTGAGCAGGCGTTGGAGGCGCTGCGCGACGTGCACGCGTGGCTCGACGCGCACCTGCATTGGCCCTGAGTGAGGGTCAGCCCGCCAGCACCAGAGCCCAGCGAGGAGGACGCGGTCGGCGGTGCGGGGACGCTGGAAGATTCAGGTGGCGCTCTACTTCGAGGGGTCCAGTTCCCCTCCGACCTTGCTCACCTTCTTCTTCGAGGGCTTGCTGAGCCTGGTCGGCTTGGGGCCGCCGGTGCCCAACGTACCCAGCTTCGTTCCCTTCGTGGGTGGGGCCGTGGAGCTGTCGCCGATCCCCCGCAGCGTCGTCGCAAGAGAAGTCCCCGCGTCGACCGCGAGGGCGGGCGTCTCCAGCGCGGCCAGGGCTCCCGCGTCCGGCTCGGCGGCGACGACCTCGGGCCGTCCGGCGTCGAAGACGACCGCGAGGGTGGCGACTCCGGCGTCGAGCCCGGTCGATTCCACCGACTGTTGACTCGAGCTGAGGGCCACCGCGCCCACCAGTCCGGCGAGCACGAGCGTGGCCGCCGCCAGCTGCCTCGGCCGCTTCGCCCCCGCAGTGAGCAGGCGCTTCGCAGCGCGGGCCGACTGGGGCCGCAACACCGCCGAGGTCTCGGTGAGCTTCGCGATCAGCCGGGTGAGGGACGCGGGCGTGGACGGCGGGAGCGTGCGCTCCCCGGGGACGCCGAGCGCGAGCGCCTCGTGCAGCACCACGCCCAGCGCGTAGAGATCGCTGCGCGCGTCGCTCTTTCCCCAGCGCTGCTCGGGGGCCATGTACCGCAGCGAGCCCAACAGCGCGGCGGACTCGGTCAGCGTGCTCGCGCCCTCGAGCCGGGCGATGCCGAAGTCGCAGAGCTTGGGTCCCTCGGGGGCGAGGAGGATGTTGCTGGGCTTCACGTCGCGGTGGATGAAGCCGCTCTCGTGCACGACCTCCAGCGCGTCGAGCATCACGTGCGCGAGCGCGATCACCTCGGCGGCCGGCAGCGCGCCCTGCTTGAGCCGCTCACGGAGATCCAGCCCGTGCACGCGCTCCATCGCGTACCAGCAGAAGCTGTTCTCTTCGCCCTCGCCCAGCATCTTCACGATGCCCGGGTGCGAGAGGGCGGAGAGAGCGCGCGCCTCGCGACGGAAACGTTCTCGCAGCGAGGGCTCGGCGGCCAGCAGCGGAGAGAGGACCTTCAGCGCGATGATCTTCCCGTCGGGTGAACGCGCCTCGTAGACCGAGCCCATGCCGCCGCTGCCCAGCAACTTCTCGAGCGCGAAGCCGCTGAGCGTCTCTCCGCTGAGCTCTAACTCCGGCCACAGCCGCGCCTGGCCCGGGGCGGTGTCCACCCGCGTGAGATCGACCGCCACGCCGCAGCCGGAGCAGGTGGCGTGCTCGGGGTTCGCGCGCGGGAGCGGGGTGCGGCAGGCGGGGCAGAGGAAGTTCATCTGTGCTCCCTCTCCCTGCTCCAGCGGGGAGAGGGTCGGGGTGAGGGGCCTCTCAAGACGGCCGCTCCGCGAGCCAGTCGATGCCGTACTCCTCGAGCTTCCGGTCGAGCGTCGGTCGGGAGATGCCCAGCGCCTCGGCCGCCTGCGCCTTCACCCCGCGCGCGCGCTTCATCGCGAGGTGAATCTGCTCGCGCTCCAGCGCAGAGATGAGCTCGGCCAGGGTGCGCGGCTTGCCGCCACTCTCCGCAGTCGAGGCACCAGGCGCCAGCAGCTCAGGGGGAAGATCAGCCAACGTCACCTCCGAGTCGTCGCTCTTGAGCACCAACGCGCGCTCGAGCGCGTTCGCCAGCTGCCGCACGTTCCCCGGCCACGCGTACGCGCGCAGCGCGGCGAGCGCCTCTTCGCTCAGCCCCGGTGGCCGGCGCCCCAGACTCGAGGCGTGACGCGCGAGCAGTCGCGTCGCCAGCGCCGGGACGTCTTCCACTCGCTTGCGCAGCGGCTCGAGCGTGATGCGCACCACGTTGATGCGCCAGAAGAGATCTGAGCGGAACTTGCCCGCCGCCACGTCTTTCTCGAGCTCACGGTTCGTCGCGCACACGATGCGCACGTCGAAGGTGGAAGGCGCGCGCCCGCCCACGCGCAGCACCATTCGCTCCTCCAGCACGCGCAGCAGCTTGACCTGCAGCTCCAGCGGCAGCTCTCCCAGCTCGTCGAGGAACAGCGTGCCGCCGTCAGCGCGCTCGAACACGCCCGCGTGCTGCTGGCTGGCGCCGGTGAAGGCGCCCTTCTCGTGGCCGAACAACTCTGACTCCGCCAGCTCGCGCGAGATGGCGCCGCAGTTCAGCGCCACGAACGGCCCCTGCGCGCGCTTGCTGCTCTGGTGAATGAGCGCCGCGAGCTCTTCCTTGCCGGTGCCGCTCTCGCCGGTGAGCAGCACGGTCGAGGTGGTGGGCGCCACCTGCCTGGCGATGCGCACCGCTTCCTTCATCGAGGGGCTGAGGGCGACGAGCTCTTCCCTGGCGGCCTCGACGCTGATGGGCGCGGCGCGCAGGGAAGGCGCCACCGCGGTGGAGAGCACGGTGGCGAGCGCGAGCTCCTTCGAGTCGAACGGCGTGCTGCGCGCGGCGAAGACGACGCCGCCGGTCCCCGACGGGGAGATGAGCGGCGCGCAGAGCACGAAGGCGCGGCGCCGGGTGACGTGGGTGGTGAGCTCGTCGCGTTGCGCGCGCGCCTGCGCTTCTTCCACCGAGACGGCGCGCTGCTGCTTGATGGCGAGCTCGGCGAGGGCGGGGTTGATGGAGAGCACCACGCCGGACGGCAGGCCCACCCAGGGCCGCAGCGCGCCTTCCGCGGTGCGCGTGCACAGGAGCACCTCGTCGCAGCCCAGGCCCGCTTGCACGGCGCGCGCGAGCTTCTGGGCGGCGTCGTCGCGATGGGCCGCGAGCGCCGACTCGAGCATCAGCTTTCCGGCCTGGGCCCACGCGTCGGGTTCCGGCGCCTCGGCGGCCGAGGTGGTGAGCCCGAGCCGGGTGGCGCTGCTCATGATCAACGTTGAGTCACCATCGCGCGCGAGCAGCGCCTCCACGTCCGGAGAGTAGACGACCACCGTCTCGCCGATTCCGACTGTGTCATTGGGCGACAGCACGTGCGGCCCGTGCAGCCGCTCCCCGTTGACCCAGGTGCCGTTGCGGGAGCCCAGGTCTCTCACCACCACGCCCGTTCCCTGCGGCTCGAAGAGGCAGTGCTCGCGCGAGACCTTCTCGTCGATCAGCTGGAGGTCGGCCTCCGCCGCCCGGCCGACCAGCACCTTCTGGTGGAGCTCGCGCGTCACCCCGCGGCGCGGGCCGAAGAGGATGGCGAGGCGTGGCGTCGAGGCACTCACGGGCGGAGAGGGGTCATCGTCACACGGCGTGACGGCGTGCAACACGACGTTACGACAGCCGGGGGAGGTGGGCGTGTTCCCTGCCCCCCAACCTGCCGGATGCGCGGCGCTTTCCCCCCAAAGGGCAGGCCGTACGCCAGATGCACTTCGAGCGGGGATGCTCACCCTGCTCACGCTGTCGTTGCTGTCGTCCACGCCGTGTTCTCCCGGTCAGCCCGTCGAAGGTGGAGCGCACGTTCGGCTCTCCACCCGGCGGGGCCCTGTGCACCTCTGGTGCCGCGGCGAGCCGCAGCGGGTGGTGGTGTACGTGCACGGGTATCGCGACGACGTCGACTCCGCGGTCGTCAAGCACGGGCTCGCGGCGCAGTTCGCGAAGTCGGAGGTGGACGCGGTGTTCCTCGCGGTCGCCGCGCCCTCAGGGCCGGGTGAGCCGGTGGTGTTCGGCGATCTCGACGCGTTGCTCGAGGAAGTGGGCGTCTCGCCGCAGGCGGCGGTGCTGGTCGTCGGGCACAGCGGGGGGAATCGCACGCTCAAGAGGTGGCTGTCGTCGGCGCGCGTGGAGGAGGTGGTGCTGCTCGACGGCTTCTACGGGGACTCGGCGCCGTGGACGAAGTGGCTCACGGCGCGGCCGGGCGCCACGCTGCGGGCGGTCGGACAGCACACGTGGTCGAAGGCCGAAGGATGGCGGCTGGGTCTGCCGGCCGAGGTGCGCTCGCAGGTGAAGCATGAGCGGGCCGGGTGTCCGCACATGGACATCGTCACCAGGGGCGAGTGGCTTCCGCGCGTGATTCGGGAGTCGGTCGCGACGCGGG
>VFKJ01000226.1 GCA_009885595.1 Myxococcales bacterium
TCGCCACCCCCGCGCCGCCGGACACCTGCTCGATCGCCTTCGCGCAGGAGCCCAACCGGGCGGCGGCGGTGGCAGGGTCGAGCGTCGCGTCTTCGATCCGGCCGATCTCCCGCAGCTCGGCGAGGAAGCGGGCGAAGGCCGCCTCTTCCCACGTCGGCCCACGCACCGCGGCGGAGAGGTACTCGGGCAGCTCTTCCCGAAGCCGCTCGCGAACCTGCTCGCCGCGCTCCAGGGTGCCCGCGGCCGCGAAGAGCCACTGCCTGAAGCGAAACGGCTGCGCGCTGTCTTCCATGCCCTGGCCGACGCCCAGGGCGCGGCTGGCCAGCAGGGCGACCTCGGAGTCCGGGGCCTCCCACGCCTCCTCGGCCGCGGCGCCCAGCCCGTACCGGCGCTGCACCACCTGACCGTCCTGCCAGCCGCCGACCCCGACGACCGAGCCGAGCTCGAAGGGGAAGCTCCCCCGAACGCGATCCAGCTCGCATCGCAAGAGCGCGGCATCCGAGGTGATGAGGGCGAGGACTTGGGACATCGGGGCTCCTGAATCGGCCGGTCTCAAGCGTCTCAACACCCCGGGTCGAACGCTACTTCCCCTGTCGGGAAGTGAGCGCAGAGTGTGGAAACACGGTAACTTCACGCCCATGTCCGAAATCGCGGTCGGCATCGACCTGGGCACGTCGTACTCGTGTGTTTCCGCAGTCATCGACGGCCAACCAACGGTCATTCCCAACGAATGGGGCGAGCTCACGCACGCCTCCTGCGTCTCTTTTCTCGAAGACGGCAGCGTGCTCGTCGGGAACGCGGCGAAGAAGAACATCATCACCAACGCCGAGAACACCGTGTACTCGGCCAAGCGGCTGATCGGCCGCTTCTTCTTTTCCGACGAGGTGAAGAAGGCGATGACGGTGATGCCCTACACCCTCGTCGAGGGTCCGAATAACTCGGTGCGGATCTCCGCCCGCGGCAAGACGTTCTCGCTGCCGGAGATCTCCGCGCTCGTGCTCAAGGAGCTCAGGGCGATCGCCGAGAGCTACCTGGGCACGCCGGTGACCAAGGCCGTGGTGACGGTGCCGGCCTACTTCAACGACAACCAGCGCCAGGCGACGAAGGACGCGGGCCGCATCGCCGGCCTCGACATCTTGCGCATCTTGAACGAGCCGACCGCCGCGGCGCTCGCGTACGGCTTTGGCCGCGACGTGAACCAGCGCGTCGCCGTCTACGA
>VFKJ01000978.1 GCA_009885595.1 Myxococcales bacterium
CTGCCGCTCCATCGAGAGGTGGAACTGCTGGAGATCCACGTGGCGCGTCTCCAGCTCGCGCGTGCGCACCTCGATGGTGCGCTGCGCCTCTTCCAGCGCCGCCTGCGCCTGGCTGGCCTGCGCGCGTAGCTGCTGCACCTCGCCCTGCAGCTGCGTCAGCTGGGTGCGCGCCAGCCCCTGGGTCTCGCGAAGCTGCGCCTCGAGCGCACCGACCCGGCTCTGCTGGTCGCCCTGGCTGCGCTCGAGCTCGTCGATCGCCTGCTGCCGGTTGGTGACCTCGCCCTCCAGGGCCTCCTTCTCTCCGCGCAGGGTGTTGAGCTCGTCCTCGAGGTCGGTGGCGGCGGCCTGGCGGTCGTTGAGCTCGCCCTCGATCGCCTCTTTCTCGCCCTTGAGCTCGCCCACGCTCTGCTCGAGCTCGGTGACCCGCGCCTGCGCCTGTTCGAGCGAAGACTTGCTCCACTCCTGCTCGCTCTCCAGCGCCTTGAGCCGCTCCTCCGCCGTCTCCGCGCGCTGCTTCTCGGCCTGCAGCTCGAGCACCGAGCCGTCGATCTCGCCCTTGAGGCGGTCGACCTCCATCGTCTGCTGCTGCGCTTCCTCGGCGAACTTCGAGGCCTGCGCCTGCAGCGCCTCGTATTGCTCCTTCGAATTCGCCAGCCGGCCCGCCAGCTCAGTCACCCGATCCTGCGCGTTGCTCAGGGCCTCCTTGAGGCCGACCAGCTCGTCGGCCAGCTGCTGGCGGCCGCGGCGCTCTTCGTCGAGGCGAGTGCTGGCGTCGTGAAACTGCTGCTCCACCTCGGCCAGGGCGTTGGTGAGATCGCGCCGCTCGTTGTCCGCTTCCGCGAACCGAACGACGAGGTCCTCCATCTTCTTCTCGGCGGCGTCCGCGCGGACCGTGTCCTTCTCCAGCATGTCCTTGAGCAACTGGACCTGCTGCGGGTAGTCGGCCGCGCGCTGCATCTCGACCAGCGCCAGCTCGAGCTGGCCCTTCATCTGGGTGGTGATCGCCCGCAGCTGCTGCGCTTCGAGATCGACCGCCTGGTAGAGCGCCCGTCCCCGGCCGAGCGCCTCGTCCTTCCCCTTCATGATCCCGCGGAAGACCTTCAGCTTCTCCTCGGCATCGACGCCGACCGGAATGCGCGGCTCCGCCGGCTCCTGGAACGGATCGCCCGGAGGCGGCCGATTGAACGCGCCGGGGATGTTGGGAATCGCGAAGGAGGGCGCAGGTTGGAGCCCCTGGAGTGCTCCCAACGAAGGCGAGGCATTCGGCGGCACCACCGCGGTCCGCTGATGCACGGGCTGGTGAGGCGCGATCGGCGCGAAGGTGCCCGTCTTCGGCTTGGGCGGCAGCGGCGGCGGGCCGGCGGCCGGCTTGGCCGTCATCGGCGCCGGTGCGGGCGGGGCGGCTTTTTGAACGGGCGCCGGCCTTCCCGCCTGCGAAGGAAAGAGAGGCTCATCTTCTTCCAGCTCGCTGCGGAGGTCGGCGAGCGGATCGGCGTCGTTCGAGGGCATGGGGAAGATCGCTGCTGGCGCGCAGCCTAACCCCTTCCCCCGCGAGCGCGAAGTTGAGAGCGTGTCCACAATGACAGCCCGCTACAGGTTGACCAATGGACTGACCGTCGTGCTGGAACAGCAACGGCAGGCCCCCGTCGTCGCCTTCCAGGTCTGGGTCAAGGTCGGCAGCGCCGACGAGACCCCCGAAGAGGTAGGCCTCGCGCACCTCCACGAGCACATGCTCTTCAAGGGCACCGCTCGCCGGGGGCTGGGGGAGATCGCCCGCTCCATCGAGGCCCACGGGGGCGAAATCAACGCGTGGACCAGCTTCGATCAGACCGTCTACCACGTGGTGATGGCCAGCCGGCACGCCTGGCAGGGGCTCGACGTGCTCGCGGACGCCGTCCGGAACTCCAGCTTCGACGCAGGCGAGCTCACCCGCGAAATCGAGGTCGTCTGCGAGGAAATCAAGCGCAGCCTCGACATGCCCTCCCGTCGCGCCTCCAAGGCCCTCTTTGGAGAGGCATTCAAGACCCACCCCTACGGGCGGCCGGTGATCGGCTTCGAGGCGAACGTGCGCGCCCACACCCGGGAGCACGTGCTCGCCTTCTACGCCAGGCACTACCAACCCACGAACATGGTGCTCTCCGCGGTGGGCGACTTCGACGAGGCCACCCTGCGCGCGCACGTCGAAGAGCTGTTCGGCGGGCAGTGGGCCCGCGCGCCCAGGCCCGTGCTCTCCCGGCCGCCCGAGCCGGACTTCAGCGGGGTGCGCGTGGCGCTGGCGCGCGATGACGTGAAAGACGCGCACCTCCACCTCGCCTTTCAGATCCCCGGCGTCGAGCACGCCGACACCGCGCCGCTCGACGTGCTGGCGATGCTGCTGGGCCAGGGCGACGCGTCGCGGCTCGCGCTCGAGGTGCGCCGCAAGCGCTCGCTGGCCCGCGACGTGAACGCCTGGGCGTGGACCCCGCGTGAGCGCGGGCTGTTCGCGGCCTCCCTCATCACCACCCCTGCCACCCTCGCCCAGGCCTTCGAGGAGACGGTGCGCGTGATGGCCACCCTCACCCGCGTCGAGGCGGAAGCCGATGAAGTCGAGACCATCAAGGCGCTGATCGAGGCTGAGGCGGTGTACCAGCGGGAGACCGTGCAGGGCCTCGCGCGCAAGCTGGGGTACTACGAGTCGATGGCCGGCGGCCTGGAGCGCGAGGCCTCGTACTACGAGGCGGTGAGCCAGGTGACCGCCACCCAGCTGCGCGAGGTGGCCGATCGGTACTTCAAGTTCGACGACGCGGTGGTGACGGGGCTCTTGCCCAACGAGACGCAGCTCACCGAGGAGCAGGTGCGCGAGACGCTCACCCGCCTGGCGGCGAACCGGCCCGCCACCCTCCCCGCCCGGAAGATCGCCGCGCCCACGCCCCTGCGCCTGGTGGGCAACACCAGGAAGGTGCGACCGGGCATCACGGTGGAGAAGCTCGCCAACGGCGCCACCCTGATCGTCCGCGAAGAGCGCTCGGTGCCGCTGATGGCCCTGCGCGCCAGCTTCCACGGGGGCGTGCGCTACGAGGCACCCGAGCACAGCGGCCTCACCACCCTGCTCTCGCGCACGCTGACCCGGGGCACCAAGACGCTGGGCGCCGAGGCGTTCAGCCACCTGGTCGACTCGATGGCGGGTTCGCTCTCGGCCATCGCCGGGCGCAACTCGATGTCGCTGCGCGGCGAGTTCCTCAGCAAACACTTCGAGCGGGCCTTCGAGCTGTTCGCAGACACCCTCTCCAACCCGGCCTTCGGCGACGAGGAGTTCGATCGCGAGCGCACCCAGCAACTGCAGGACATCGCCAGCCGCGATGATCGGCCGTCGTCGCTGGCCTTCGAGCTGTTCGCGCGCACGCTGTGGCTCACCCACCCGTACCGCCTCTCGACGCTGGGCGAGAAGGACACCCTGGACCAGCTCACGCCCGACGCGCTGCGCGGGTACCACGGGCGGTGGATGGACCCCTCGCAGATGACGTTGGCCGTGGTGGGTGACGTCGACACCGAGCTCGTGCTGCAGCGGGTGAGCGCGGCGCTCGGAAGAACCCGGGGGCAGGCGGCCGGCGCGCCGCAGGTCGCGGTGGAGCCGCCGTGGAACGGTCCTCGAGAGACCCGCCGGACGCTGCAGAAGGCCCAGACGCACCTGGTGCTCGGCTTTCCCGGCGCGCGCATGAACGACCCCTGGCGGCGCGGGCTCGAGGTGCTGCAGACGCTGCTGTCTGGGCAGAGCGGCCGGCTGTTCATGGAGCTGCGCGACAAACGCTCGATGGCCTACAGCGTGTCGGCGATGTTGATGGAGGGCATCGATCCCGGCTCGTTCAGTGTCTACATGGGCACCAGCCCGGAAAAGGTCGAAGCGGCGCTGGCGGGAATCCGGGCCGAGCTCGCGAAGCTTCGGGAAGACCTGGTGACCGCCACCGAGCTGGCTCGCGCGAAGGAGCACCTGATCGGAACGCAGGGCATCGGCCTGCAGCGCAACGGCGCGCGCGCGGGGGTGATGGCCCTCGACGCCTGCTACGGGCTGGGCGCCGACGCCTTCCTCCGCTACCCCGAGGAGATCGCCGCCGTCACCGCCGACGACGTGCGCAGCGCCGCGCGACGGGTGATCGACTTCTCCCGCGAGGCCCTCGCCGTCGTCGGCCCCTGAGTTCCCTCTCCCTGCGCAGCGGGGAGAGGGTCAGGGTGAGGGGCCGATCGGAACGCGCGCCCCAGCCGAGCGTCACCAAATCCCGCAGCCGTCACCGCGAAGACAGCCACCGCATCCGCAGCCGCTCGGCCCGCGCCCGACGTTGCACGTCTTCGCCATCGAGCGAGGCCGCCAGCGACGCGGCGCGCACCGCGAGCTCGAGTCTTCCCTGCCGCTCGAACAGCGCCGACTGCCCGGCCACCTTCTCGGCCAGCACCCGACGCGCCCGAATCTCCGGCAGCTGATCCGCCTCGAGGGCGCCGAGCGCGCAGCGCCACCGCGACAACCCGCGCTGCGCCTGCTCCTCCGTCACGTCGCGCTCCAGCTGCCCCAGCAATTGCTCTGGCGTGGTGGAAAGCAGGGACAACCGCCCGTCGGGGCAGCGGGGATCGTCATCGGGCGACTGCTCCGCCAGCCACCACGCGCCGGGGCCCGGGCTCACCACCCCTGCGAGCCTCGGCATTCCTTCCAGCGCGATGCGCAGGTCCACCAGGTCAGGCGGCCCTTCACTGACGAGCAGATCCTCGAGCACCAGGCTCGGCCGCCCCACCACCACGCGCGCGTGGGGAAACAGCACCGCCGCCTCCACGGGATCGGACCAGGCGATCAACGACTGCCTCACCCCCCGCCGCGACAGCTCCTCGATCAGCTCCGGCCTGGGCGCCGGCGCCTGCACCACGCGCATGATCGGCCCGAGCGCGAACGAACCGGCCGCCGCCAGGGACAGCAGCAGCAGCAGGCTCACCACGGCCAGCCCCGAGAGCGCCCGCAACGGCGCCTCTTCGTCCCCGAAGCCGCTCCGCGCGGCCGACAGCCCGTCTCCCACCAGCATCGCCAGCAGCGGCACGCACCCCAGGAACAGCGTGCGCGCCGAGTCCGTCCAGTTCGCCAACGCCAACGTCATCAGCACCCACGCCAGCACGGTGCCGCCGCCTCGCAGGTGAAAACGCCGCCACACCCCGGCGATGAGCGCGCCCGCGAGCGCGGCCCAGAACCAGCGCGCCTGCCGCGAGACGAACTCCAGCGTCCGCGCGCTGCCCTCGCTCGTGGGGAACAGCCCATCCGCCGTCAGGGCCCCCAACACCAGGAACCGGAAGCCGAACACCAGGCCGGCGACGAAGAGCCCGGTTCCCAGGAACCGCAGCGCCTCGCGCACCCCGGGCCGACCCTCCATCCGCGCCGCCACCCACCAGGCTGGCACCGTCACCAGCAACAGCCAGAGGGCCGAGGGCCGCAACAGGCAGAGGGCGCCGATCGCGATCGCCGCAGCCGTGCTCTTCCCCGTCGCCAGCCCACGCCCCATCAGCAGCATCACCAGCGCCAGCCCCAGCACCCAGCCTGACGACCCGCTCCCCAGCGCGGCCGCCTCTGCCGTCGCCGTCACCAGGCTCAGGCCCACCGCGGGGAGCGCGTCCTCGAGCTGCACCGGCCGCCGCCACACCCACGCCCCCCGCAGCGCGACCGCCACCAGCGAGGCGGCCAGCAGCAACCACGACAGCCGCGGGAGCCACACGTCCGCGCTCGCGCCCGCGCGCAGCACCGCCGCCTGCACGCCCAGCCACACCAGGTTGGGGGGGCCCGCCGACGCGCTCGACCACTCGGTCAAGCGCAGCCCCTGGCCTGCGACCAGCGAGCGCGCCAACAGCAGCGACTCCGCTTGATCGTCTGACAAGCCCACGGCCTGCGTGCTGGCTCGCCAGAAGAAGAGCGCGATCGCCGCCGACAGCAGCGCCCAGAAGCCGACCACCTCGGCGGTGCGCGCCCCGCTGCTCATCGCTGGGACCGGCTCGTCCACACCGAATCGTAGGGGCACGCGCAGTCCGTCACCTCGGGCTCGGGGTAGGTGTACCGCTCGCCGCGGAAGCTGCGCAGCACGGTCTCGCCTTCGCCCCGCTCCACCACGTAGTCCGGCTGCAGCGTCACCTTACCCCCGCCCCCGGGCAGATCGACCGCCAGGTGCGGCACCGCCAGCCCCGACGTCCACCCCCGCAGCTGCTCGAGGATCTGAAGGCCCGTGGCGAGGGGCGTGCGCAGGTGCTCGCAGCCCTCGGCGACGTCCATCTGGTGCAGGTAGTAGGGCCGCACCCGCATCCGCAGGCAGGCGTGGTTGAGCTCCTTGATGATGCGCGCGTCTGAGTTGAGCCGCCGCATCAGCACCGTCTGGTTCTCCACCGGCACCCCCGCGTCCACCAACCGCTCGCACGCCGCGCGCGCCTCGGGGGTGATCTCCTTGGGGTGGTTGAAGTGCGTCACCACGAACAGCGGCGCGTGCCGGCGCAGCACCTTCGCCAGCGCCTCGGTCACCCGCATCGGCAACGTCACCGGCATGCGCGTGCCGATGCGAATGAGCTCGACGTGGGGAATCGCGCGCAGGGGGGCGAGCAGCTGCTCGAGGCGCTCGTCGGAGAGCAGCAGCGGGTCGCCGCCGCTGATGAGCACGTCCCGCACCTCGGGGTGCGCGCGGATGTACGCGATGCCTTGCTCGTGCGCGGTGCGGGTCAGCTCAGCCTCGCCGCCCCGGGTGATGCGGCGGCGGGTGCAGTGGCGGCAGTAGACCGAGCAGGTGTCGGTCGCGAGGAAGAGCACCCGATCGGGGTACTTGTGGACGATCGCCTCCACCGGCCGGTGCGGATCTTCTCCCAGCGGGTCTGCCAGCTCGCCAGGCCGAACCCGCGCCTCGGCCCGCACCGGAATCGACTGCATCCGCACCGGGCACAGCGGGTGCGCGGGGTCGATCAGCGTCAGGTAGTACGGAGAGATCCCCACCCGGAACAGCTTCGCCGTCTCGTCCAACCCGGCTTGCTCGTCCAAGGTGAGCGGCACCCGCGTCGAGAGCCCCGCCGCGTCATGCACCGCGTGACGCATCTGCCAACGCCAGTCACCCCACTGCGCGTCGGTCGCCTCGGGAAAGAGCGCGCGGCGGCGCTCCGCGGGATCAGAGGGCCGCTGCGCCAGCTCGAAGGTCGTCCCGGGTGAGGTCACCGCGTCTGCCTACGCGTGCACGGGGTGAGACAGCTGCACGCCCTTGGCCGCCTGCTCGCGCCAGTACGCCTGGCCCGCCTCGGGGAGATCCGCGACCGGGTCGTAGTACTCGTAGCGGCGGTTGAGCGCCTCGGGGTCGTTCATCTCGATGCCGTTGCGGTAATTCTTGGTCCAGTACGAGATGCCCTTCTCGCGATCGTAGTCGGCGACCTGGTGCACCCAGCGCTTCCCCACGTACGGCACGTCGCAGACGATGCGCGGCGTGGCGAAGCCCGGCATGTACCCCATGATGTCGTGCTGGAGCTTCTGCGCCGTCCCCACCGAGACCCGCCAGTGCTCGGAGTTGGGGATCATGTCGCACATGTAGAAGTAGTACGGGAGGATCCGCGCGTGATCGAGCAGCATGAAGGACAGCTCGAGCAGGTCGCGTGAGGTCGCGTTCACGCCCCGCAGCAGCACGCCCTGGTTGCGCACGTCGCGGAAGCCGATTTCCAGCAGCTTCTTGGCCGCCCGCCCCAGCAGCGGCGTCACCTGGTTGGCGTTGTTGACGTGCGTGTGCACCGCGATGTCCACGTTGCGCTCGAACGCCTTCTTGGCGATCCGCTCCAGCGCCGAGATCACGTTGTCCTGCAGCCAGTGCTGCGGAATGCCCATCAACCCCTTCGAGGCCAGGCGAATGTCGCGGATGTTGGGAATGTCGAGGAGCTGCGAGACGAAGCTCTCCAGCTGGCCGATGGGCACGTTGGCCACGTCTCCGCCCGACACCACCACGTCGCGCACGGTGGGCGTCTGGCGCAGGTACTCGAGCATCTTGTTCCAGCGCTCGGGCTGCGCGATCGAGAACTTGAGCTTCTCCACCTGCGGCACGTCATTGCCCACCAGGTCCATGCGGGTGCAGTGGCCGCAGTACTGCGGGCAGGTCGAGAGCAGCTCGGCCAGCACCTTGGTGGGGTAGCGGTGGGTGAGGCCCTCGACCTTCCACATCTCGGCTTCGTGAAGTGAGTCGCGCGAGGCCATCGGGTGGTTGGGCCACACCGTGTTCCGATCGGCGAACGCCGGCAGCATGTAGCGGCGCAGCGGGTCGCTCCACAGATCCGCCATGTTCATGGTGTTGACCATGTGCGGGGTGATCAAGATCGACATGGTGGCGCGGTCGCGCTGATCGCGGTCGATCGACTCCGCCAGCGAGTCCGGCAGCAGCGCGCCCAGCGCGGCCTTGAGCTCCTTGAGGTTCTTGATGGTGTTGCGCCGCTGCCAGAGCGCGCTCTCCCAGTCCTGCGTGGAGACGCCCTGGAAGCCAGGAATGCGGGTCCAGTCAGGCTCGACGAAGGAACGCGTGAGCGGGTAGGTGAAAGGCTGCGCCTCGGCCGGAGTTGCGGGCGCGGGCGCGGTGGGCGATGCGGTCGTCTGCATGGCCCACCTATGCCACGGGCCGCTGACTTCTTGAAGCCTCGCCGACCGGAGCGACGCCGGTCTGGCGGAACGCCAGACCAGCCAGGACCGGAGCGCAGCGGACGACCTGGGCCAAGGCGGCGCGACCAGCAACCCGGGCTAGATCTCGCCCTTCACCACCAGCGGCTTGTCCTTGTTGGCCTCGGTGACTTCGAACTCCTGCGGAGGCGAGCTCTTGCCGTCGAGCTTGAAGACCACCTTGTGCTTGCCCACGCTGAGCTCCAGGGCCTGCGGCTGGGGCACCGGGGTCTTCTTCCCGGAATTTCTCCCGTCCACCCAGACTTCGGCGCCGGTCGGCTTGGAAGCGAAGGCCACCTTGCCCATCACCTTGGCCTTGGGGGGGTCCTTCCTGGGCGGGGGATCGGCCTTCGGAGGGGGGTCCTTCTTCGGAGGCGGGTCGACCTTGGCCACCACCACGGGATCCTTCTTGGGGGGCGGGTCGGCCTTGGGCGGAGGATCAGCCTTCGGCGGGGGATCCGCCTTGGGGGGCGGATCAGCCTTCGGCGGAGGATCGGCCTTGGCGACGGCCACCTTCACCATCGTGAGCGCCTTCTCGACCTTCTCCTTCTTGTCCGTGTTCGACAGGGAGAACGGCTGGGGCTCGAAGCCCACCTTCTTGGCGGTGAACTCGTACGCCTTGTCGACGGACAGATCCTTCACCGTCGCCGGCGTGGGGCCACGCGACTTGCCGTCGAGGAAGATCTCCACGCCGGGCTCGTCGCTGCTGATGATCGCGGTCCACAGGCTGACCGCGGCGGGCTCGGGCGGCTTGGTGTCGGGCGGC
>VFKJ01001181.1 GCA_009885595.1 Myxococcales bacterium
GCGCGAGGCCCACCAGCGAAGCGTCGAGCACCGCGGGCGAGCCGGGGAAGACGTCGGCCGGGCTCACCTGGCCTAGCGCCAACCCCGCCTCGTGCAGGGTGGCGAGCGCGTCGGCGACCTCCACGCCGAGCGAGACGAGCGCCTCCACCGGCTGGCGCGCGCTGCGGTGGAGGGTGGTCCAGGGCACCAGCGAGAGCACCGCCGCGGGCCGGCCGTCGTCGAGCACCACCCCGCCGCGCACCATGCGCAGCGAGGGGTGGCTGAGCTGGCCGAGCGCGTCGAGGCGGGAGAGGAAGGTGGGCACGTCGACCGCCACGCCTTCCTTCACCACGCGCAGCTCGACCTCGACTCCGTCGACCTTGCCGCGGCGGCGCTCCGAGCGCGGGTCGCCCGAGAGCAGTTCGCCCAGCTCGACCACAGGCTTCGTCACTGGATCAGACACATCACTTCTCGAATTCCGCGGCCCTGATGCCCGACCCCTCCATCATGACCAGGGCGCAGAAGTCTAGACCACCATGCCTTGCGGGGAGAAAGGTCACTCGTTCTTGAGGACCCGGGAGAGCACCCGCGCGGTGAAGTTCACCAGCGGGATGACGCGCTGGTAGTCGAGCCGGGTGGGGCCGATGACCCCCACGGTGCCGAGCACCTGCTCGTCGGTCCCATAAGGGCTGGCGATGACGGTGACGTCGCCCTGGCTGCCGAACTCGCTCTCGGCGCCGATGAAGATCTGCATCTCTCGCGCGCGCTGCACGCGGTCGAGCAGGGACAGCAGCTTGTGCTTGTCGTCGAGCGCCTTGAAGAGGGCGCGCATGCGGCGCACGTCTTCGGCGAACTCCGGGCTCTCCAGGAAGCTGCCGGTGCCTTCGATCACCACCCGCTCGTTGGAAGAGACGTCGGTGGCGGCGGCGCCCAGCTTGAGGGCGCGGGCGGTGAGCTCGTCGTACTGGGTGCGTTGGATCTCCAGCTCCTGGAGGATCCGGCTGCGCACGTCTTCGATGCTGCCGGCGCTGCGCAGGAGCTCGTTCAAGTAGTTGCTGGCGTGCAGCAGCTCCTCGGTGCTCACCGGGCGATCGAGCATCACCAGCTTGTTCTGCACCTGGCCGCCCTGCCCTACCAGAATGGCGAGGGCGCGATCGTCACCGAGGCGGACGAACTCGATGCGCTGCAGGGTGCCGGCGGACGGGCGGGGAATGAGCACCACGCCGGCGTGGTGGGAGAGCTGGTGCAGCATCTTGCCGGCTTCCTGCAGGCGCTCTTCCACCGCGGTGCCGGCGTTGGCGAGGCCCGATTCGATCAGCTGCTGATCAGCCTGGGAGGGGTTCTTGAGCTGCAGGAGCGAGTCGACGAAGAAGCGGTAGCCCTGGTTGGTGGGAATGCGGCCGGCGGAGGTGTGGGGTTTCTCGAGGTAGCCCAGCGCCTCGAGCTCGGAGAGCACGTTGCGCATGGTGGCAGGGGACACCTCGAATTCGCCGCGGCGAGTCAGGTGCTGACTGCCGACCGGCTCACCCGAGGTGATGAATTCCTGCACGACGGCCCGGAGGACGTCTCGGGCGCGATCATCCAACTCTTCAGCCATGTGGGTCCATTGTGTCACACAACCGAGGTCTCCCTCTCCCCCGAGGGGGACCCTTCGACTTCGCTCAGGAGGTCGGGGAGAGGGCTTGGCCTTCTTCTTCAAAGTCAGCGCGAGCTTCTGCAAACGGGTCAGCTGCTTGATCTTCCACTCACGAGCCAGTGCCGCGGACCTGTCCTTGACCCGCACGCTCCACACCACCTCCACCGGCCGCCGCGACCGCGTATAGCGGGCGCCCTTCCCCGCGTTGTGCGCCGCCACCCGCCGCACGAGGTCATTGGTGCACCCGGTGTAGAGCGAGTCATCCGCGCAACGAACGATGTAGACGTGCCAGCTCGGCATTGCCCCGCTTTATACATCTGCGATGTTCCGCGCCCATGAAGCCCGACTCGACGCGCGTCATCGCTGACCTGAAGGAGTTCAAGGCGCTCACCTCAGACGAGCGCGGCGCCCAGCGGGTGGCCTGGGGGCCGGTGTGGCGCACGGCGCGCGAGTGGTTCCAGAAGAAGCTGCAGGCCGAGCTGGGGCTGACCACCACCCGCGACCCCGCGGGGAACCTGTGGGCGACGCTGCCAGGCAAGTCGAAGAAGAGCATCGTCATCGGCAGTCACCTCGACTCGGTGCCCGGCGGCGGTTGGCTGGACGGCTGCCTGGGCGTGATCGCCGGGCTCGAGGTGCTGCGCCGCGCGAAGGCGGCCGGCACTCCGCCGCTCACGCTGCACCTGGTGGACTGGGCGGATGAAGAGGGGGCGCGCTTCGGGCGCAGCCTGCAGGGCTCGGCGGCCTCGGCGGGCTCGCTGGACGCGCAGAAGGAACTGGCGCACCTGGTGGACCGCGACGGCGCGAAGCTGCCCGACGCGCTGGCGGAGAACGGCATCACCCTGGACGGGATGAAGGGGGCCAAGCCGTACTTCGACGCGCTGGAGGCGGTGGCGTACCTCGAGCTGCACATCGAGCAGGGGCCGGTGCTGGAGTCGATGAAGAAGCCGGCGGGCGTGGTGCTGGGCAGCATGGGGGTCGAGCGGCACAACCTGCGCTTCGTGGGGCAGGCGGCGCACTCGGGCGCGGCGCCCATTCACCTGCGCAAGGACGCCTTCCTCGCGGCGGCCCAGTTCGCGCTCGCGTGCCGGGAGATCAGCGTGAAGTACTCGGGGTCGACGCCGCGCACGCGGGTGGTGGCGACCTGTGGCGTGGTGAAGGTCGAGCCGAACTTCGTCACCGCGGTGCCGGGCTCGACGGAGATCTCCATCGACCTGCGCGCGCTCGACGGCAAGGTGCTGAGCAAGATGCTGGCCGAGGCGAAGAAGGCGTCCGCCAGGGCCGCGAAGAAGTTCAAGGTGGAGGTGAGCTGGAGCCCGCTGATTCACATCACCCCGCGCCTGTTCGATCCCACCTTGATGAAGTTCGTGCGCGAGTCGGTCAAAGAAGTGACGGGCTCGGCGGTGGAGCTGCCCTCGGGCCCGCTGCACGACGCCTCGGAGATGGCCGGGGTGCTGCCCACCGCGATGTTGTTCGCGCAGAGCTCGCCGGGCATCTCGCACACGAAGCTGGAGGACACGCCGATCCCCGCGCTGGACAAGTCGATCCGCGCGTTCCTGCTGACCGTGGACCGGGCCATGTCCTCCCTCTCCCCCACAGGGGAGAGGGTCGGGGTGAGGGGCTAACCCCGTCGCGATGACCGCTGCGCTCCTCAGCTGGCAGCGAAGCCGGCGCCGTCGAGAGCTGGACACGGCGGCGCCGTCGCTTGATCCGAACAGCCCGTTCTGGGCGTCCTTTCTGGAAGGGACCTCGCTGCTCGCGGCCTTCGACGAGCCGCGCGCGCTCGAGCTGTTGACCCGCGCGGACTCGTGCTGTCCCCAGGACCCCGCCATCCGCGCGGCGCTCGACGAGACGCTGGGGGAAGCGGAGTTCCTGCTCAACGACTACGCGCTCGCGCTCGAGCACCTGCGGCGCGCGCAGAGCACCTGGGCGCAGCTGAAGCAGCCGCTGTTCGAGGCGGAAGCGTGCGGCTGGTTGGGCGCGTGCCTGGTGCAGCAGGGGCGCTACCAGGACGGGTTCGAGGCGCTCCACGCGGCGCAGCGTTCGTTCGAGACGCTCGGAATGAAGCCGCGCGCGGCGCGGGCGCTCAACTACCTCGCGGTGATTCACGAGGAGCTGGGCGACTACCACCGCGCGTTCGAGGTCTACCGCGAGGCGCTGGAGTGCGCGGTCGCGGATGGCGATGACGACATGCAGGGCCGCGTGCTCGCCAATCACGGTGAGGCGCTGGTGAACTGGGGCGCGCCGGAGCAGGGCCTGCCGGTGCTGGCGCGCGCGGTGGAGGTGCTGCGCGCGGTGGGCGCGCACTGGCACTACGGGTGGTGCCTGCTGGCGATCGGCCGCATTCACCACAGCCGCGGCGACGACGAGAAGGCGCTCGAGTTCCACCAGGCGGCGCTGCAGGCGGTGGAGCTGGGTCACTCTTTGCGGGCGCGGGTCGAGGTGTACGCGGGCCTGGGCGAGCTGCACTCGCAGCGGGGGCAGCACGTGGAGGGCAAGCGGTGGCTCGACAAGGCGCTGATGCTGGCCACCTCGCTGGGCATTCGGCGGGAGATCTTCAAGACGCACAAGGCGCTGTCGGAAGCGCACAAGCGCGCGGGTGAGTTCGAGCTGGCGCTCGAGCACCACGAGCAGTTCCACGAGGTGCGCGCGGGGGTGTTCGACGAGCTGGCGCGAGAGCGGGTGGCGACGCTCAAGGCGGAGTTCGAGTTGCAGTGCGTGCTGGAGACGCGCGAGCGCGAGCGGGCCACCACGGCGGAGCTGCACGCGAAGTACGAGCAGCTCGAGCTGCGAGCGGAGACGCTCTCGAACCTGAGCGTGCGCGATGGGCTGACGGGGTTGTTCAATCGCAGACACTTCGAGGAAGCGCTGGGCCTCGAGCTGCAGCGCGCGCGCACGTTCGGACAGCCGTTGTGCCTGGCGCTGCTGGACGTGGATCACTTCAAGCGGATCAACGACACCTTCTCGCACGTGGTGGGCGACGCGGTGCTGCGGACCATCGCGCAGGTGCTGCAGAAGGAGCTGCGGGCGTCCGACGTGGCGGCGCGCTACGGCGGTGAGGAGTTCGTGCTGATTCTCCCGCACACGGGTTTGGATGGCGCGCGCATCGCGGCGGAGAAGGTGCGGGTGGCGATCGCGACGAATCCGTGGGGCCACCTGACGCCGGGGCGCGAGGTGACGGTGAGCCTGGGGTTGGCGGAATGGAAGGCGGGCGAGTCATCGCTCGACTTCGTGCGCCGGGCGGATCAGGCGCTCTACGCCGCGAAGACGAGCGGGCGAAATCGAGTCCGCGCCGCCTGACCTCCCGCTGAAGAATGAGGCGCGTCAGGCGCTGACGTTGGGCCTCGTCCTCCTGCCCGCCCCCTCACCGCTCCATTTCCTGAAGTGGTCCGCGTGCATCGTGCACTGA
>VFKJ01001102.1 GCA_009885595.1 Myxococcales bacterium
AACCGAGGTCTCCCTCTCCCCCGAGGGGGAGAGGGTCGGGGAGAGGGCTTACCCGCCGTCCTTCCCTTCATCCAACACGTCCTCCAGCTTGAATGGCAGGTCGACGAACCTGCTCCCATCCGACTGCAGCACCTGGTCGCGGGTCCCCCGCACGTAAAACCCGCTGGGCGTCTCCGGCACGGGCTTGCCGATCACGAACCGCGCGAGCTCTTTCCCGTCCGCGCCGAACAGGGCGATGGACTTCGCCTTGTCGTCGAGGCCGTACTTGCCCCAGTCCTTCGGCTTCTCCTCGCCGGCAGCGAGGATCTTCGCGCTGGCCAGCGCCCACAGCGCCGAGGTGACCTTGAAGATCTTCGCCTTGCCGGCGCGCGGGGCGACCACCTTCCAGGCCTCTGCCGACGCGTCGACCGAGCCCTTGTCGACCACGATCTCCGGGCCGCCGAGGTCGCGGAAGACCATCCGGGTGACCGCCTCCTTCTTGAACCGCACGATGCTCTTGTCGCGCAGATCGCCGGGGTTGCGATCGTACTGGGTGGCCCCCGGGCCGACCTGCGCCAGGCTCGAGCCCCCCGCGTCATCACGCAGCACGTAGAAGTTCTCGCCCGCGTCAGTGACCTGGCGGGACACCCGCAGCCGCACCGTCTGGCCATCGACGAGGGTGAGGGTGGTGTCGATCAGCGGCGCGTCGAAGCCCAGCGCCTTGCGGTTTTCCTGGGTGTCGTCGGGGAAGCGCTGCGCGCGCTCCTGCGCCACGGTGGCGATCATCGACGCCACGCTGGGGTTGTCGGCGGCCTCGGTGTTCGGCTTGACGAAGCTCCACTGCTTGTCGGTGCGCTCGAGCAGGTACTCGTTGTTCACCGACTTCAGGGCGATCTTCTGCACCCTGGCGTCTTCGACCGCGAAGGGCTGCTTGTCGCGCAGATCGAAGGTGCTCTTGGCCATGGTGAAGCGCACGCCGCCCTCGGCGGTGAAGACCGGCTTCTCGTCGTTGCGCCGCACGTAGATCGATCCGTCGAAGGAGTTCTCGGCGCCGCCGACCAGCTTCACCGAGCGGGGCTGGCCGTTGACCTGCGCGGTGGCCTGCACCACGAACTGGGGCTGCTTGAAGCCGTAGCGCTCCAGGGAGGCCGGGTCGGGATCCTCTTCCAGGGTGGCCTTGAACTTCGAGGTCTGCAGCTGGCTGACGATCGCGTCGGTGACCAGCCGGTCGGCCTTGCCCTTCACCGGGCTGACGATCTGCCACTCGCCGCCGGGCGCGCGCTCGAGCTCGGTGGTGGTGCCGCCAGCGGTGACGGAGAGCCGGGTGAACTCCGCCGGGGGGGCGCCGCCGTCGGGGGCGCGCTCTTCGTACTTCTGCGGCGCGAAGAGGCGCAGGTCGTGTTCCTGCTGCTTCTCGGTCTCCTGGTCCTTCTTGAAGACGCCGAAGTACGCGTAGCCGCCGATGCTGCCGGCGATCGCGAGCAGCGCCACCATCTGCAGGAGGGTCTTCGTGCTCTGGGTCATGGAACGGAACCGCCAGCAGCGGAACGCTGCGCGAGACAGACGGGAGCGAAGCGGACGTCTGGCCGAGGTGGAGCGAACGGGGTCATCGGGTGCGTCGGGCCTGCCAGATGGTGAGCCCGATCGCCATCAGCAGGGTGGGGAAGACGTCCATCGCGAGCAGGCGGATGGTGCCGAGCTTCTCGTTGGTGAGGTCGACGGTGGAGATGTCCCGATCGGGCGGGCGGATGGTGATCTTCTGCAGCTGGGTGGTCGTCCACGCGAAGGCGTTCATCACGAGGTTGCGGTTGGGCTCATAGCCGAAGGTGCCGGTGAGGAGGTCGCTGTCGCCGAAGAACACCACCCGCGCCACCTCAGCGCGCCGGGGGGTAGCGCCGATCGGCCTGGCCACCGCGAGCGCCAGCACCAGCTGCCCGCCTCGCTCCTCGGCGTCGCGGGTGGGGGCCTCGCCCAGGGCGGTCTCCACCCAGGCATACGGGGTCGTCAGCACCAGCGGCGTGACCGTCAGGTCGGGCAGGGTGCCTTCCTTGAGCAGGGTGAGCGCGCGGGCGGTGGCGAACACCACGTTCTCCTGCGTCTTCGCCAGCAGCTTGGTGATCTCGTGCTCGCCGAAGAACGGCGTGTAGACGATGTACGGCTGCTCGGGGTTCACCTTGGAGTCAGCGACGATGCCGGGCTCGATCTGCGCGCCGTACTTCGCCAACAGGTCGCCCAGGTCCGGCTCCGACTGCGCCTCGGCGAAGAAGACCAGCCGCCCGCCCTGATCGAGGTAGCGCTCGAGCACCTTCTTCTCGGTGGGGGAGAACTTGTTGCGCGCGCCGGCGATCACCACGGCCGAGGCGTCGGCCGGAATGTCGCCCCCCTCGACCAGGCTCAAGGCAGAGGGCGCGTAGCCTTCGTCCTGCAGCATGCGCTTGAGCGCGGCCAGCGAAGCCATCATCGCCTCTTCGCCTGAGCCTTCCGGATCGAGCGGGATCTCGCCGTGGCCCGAGGTGAAGTACAGCTTCTGCTCGCCGACCTTCTCGAGCTTGATGAGGCCGTTGGTGAGCTCCTGCTCGGCGATCTGCGAGGTGGCGAGCCGCTGCAGGTTGAGCATGGTGTGCGACTGCGCCGAGATCAGCACCGCGGCCGGCTGGCCCTTGCGAATCTGGTACTTCTGGGTGAGGTCGTTCGCCTTGCGCGGGTCCTTGAACTCCCAGGTGAACTTGTCGCTGAGCGCCTCGTACTTCCGGAAGAGATCCTCGACCTGCTCGAGGGGCGGCCCTTCCACGAAGGCGATCACCTTCACCGGGCTCTTCAGCTCCTTGAGGGTGTTCTGCGTCTGCGGCGAGAGCGAGAAGACCTTCTTCGCCGTCAGGTCCCAGGTGGGGGTGCGCCTGGCCACGATGAAGTTGGCGGCCACCAGCACGCCGATGAAGGCCAGGCTCAGGCCCACCGACGACGAATAGAAGAAGGCCGAGCGGGCCCAGGTGCTGGCGCGATCTCCCGCGGTGACGCCCCAGACGACCAGCAGGATCACCCCGCAGGTCAGCTTGGCGAAGAACAGCGCGAGCGAGCCGACGGTGACCAGCCAGGTGATCAACGACGAGAAGACGAGCAACAACCCGATGCCGCCCGCGACGCTTCCGAGAGTCTTCTTCATGGCGCCTCCTTTCAGGTCCAGCGCTGCGCTTCGACGGAGCGGTGCGTGAGCAGCACGAAGAACGCGACCACCGAGCCGAAGAAGACGATCGGCTTCAGATCGAGCACGCCCTTGACGAGGTATTGCAGCTGGCGATCGACGGCCAGGTAGTCGAGCGCCGAGCGCACCGGCTCACCCAGCTTCGAGCCCATCGACGGCAGGATCATCCACGCCAGGCCGATCGCGAAGGTGACGAAGGCCGCCACCATCTGGGACTCCGTCATCGAGCTGACGAACATGCCGATCGCCACCAACGCGCCGCCCCACAGCAGCATCGAGAGGTAGCCCAGCCCGACGGTGCGCCACTCCAGCGCGGACCCCGACTCGGAGTTCCCGATGAGCGACAAGATCACCGGGAAGACCAGGGTGACGCTCAAGGTGAGGATGAAGACCATCAGCCCGCCCAGGTACTTCCCGATCACGATCTCCACCGGGCGGATGGGCACGGTGAGGAGCAGCTCGAGCGTCTTCTTGCTGCGCTCCTCGGCGAACAGGCGCATCGAGAGGAAGGGCGCCACGAAGAGGGTGACCACCAGCACCACGTTCCACAGGGGCAGCATCACGCCGTCGGTGAGGTTTCTGTACATCTGCAGATCGGCGGGCAGGGCGCTCCAGCCGCCGGGATCCGAGCGGGCGGCGTCCTGCACCTGGCTGAACATGCCGATCGACTGCACGAAGAAGATCGAGATCAGCAGGGCCATCACGGTGAAGACGACCCACGCCCAGAGGGTGGTCAGGTGCGAGGTCAGCTCTTTCTTCAGGATCGCGAAGATGGTTCTCATCGATCACTCCGCCGTCAGCTGGATGAACTTGTCTTCGAGGCCGGTCTCTTTGCCGCCGGTGATCGCCGCCATGGTGTCGTCGGCGACGATCTTCCCCCGGTGAATGATGAGCACCTTCTGACAGATGGCCTTCACCTCGGACAGGATGTGCGTCGAGAGCACCACGGTGTGCTTGCCCGCGAGCGACTTGATGAGCTCGAGCACTTCCTTGCGCTGCCGCGGGTCGAGGCCTTCGGTCGGCTCGTCGAGGATCAGCAATGCCGGATCGCCCAGCATCGCCTGCGCGATGCCCACCCGCTGGCGGTAGCCCTTGGAGAGCACGCCGGTGAGCCGCCCCAGCTCGGGCACGATGCCGGTGCCGGTGGCCACCCGCTCGATCTCGGACTTGATCTTCGAGCCCGGCACGCCCTTGAGCTCGGCGACGAACTTGAGGTACCCGTGCACGGTGAGCTCCGTGTAGAGCGGCGGGGTCTCGGGCAGGTAGCCGATGCGGCGCTTGGCCTCGAGCGGGTGCTCGAAGAGGTCGAAGCCCGCCACCCGCGCCTTGCCGCTGGTGGGCGGCATGAAGCCCGTGAGGATCTTCATGGTGGTCGACTTGCCGGCGCCGTTGGGGCCGAGGAAGCCGACGATGTCGCCCTCTTCGATCTTGAAGTTGAGCGCGTCGATCGCGACCCGATCCCGGTATTTCCTGGTGAGGTTCTCGACTTCGATCATCGCCATTGGGGGGGCCTTATAGGGTTGAATTCCCGCGAGTCAACGCGACTTCGGGAATGAATTCCGTAGGTTGGCCGAAATCGTGCAGTGGGCTAAGGGCGGTGTGTCCCGGAGTCCACATGTCCCGCATCGTCGTCCAGAAGTTTGGTGGGTCCTCAGTCGCCGACGCAGAGAAGCTCCGCAAGGTCGCCCAGCGGGTCAAAGCGCGGCGCGACGAGGGCTGGCGGCTGGTGGTGGTGGTCTCGGCGATGGGCGACACCACCGACGAGCTGCTGGGCCTCGCCAAGCAGATCAGCGCCGACCCGCCGCGGCGCGAGCTCGACATGTTGCTGACCTGCGGCGAGCGCATCTCGATGGCGCTGCTCTCGATGGCGCTGCACGAGCTGGGCGTCGCGGCGATCAGCTTCACCGGCAGCCAGAGCGGCATCATCACCGACACCACCCACGCCCAGGCGCGCATCATCGAGGTGAAGCCCGCGCGCATCGAAGAGGAGCTGGCGCGCGGAAAGGTGGTGATCGTCGCCGGCTACCAGGGCGTCTCGAAGCAGCGCGAGGTCACCACCCTGGGCCGCGGCGGCTCGGACACCACCGCGGTGGCGCTCGCCGCTGCGCTGGGGGCGGACTGCGAGATCTATTCCGACGTCGACGGGGTGTACTCCGCCGATCCCCGGGTGGTGCCCAGCGCCCAGAAGCTCGAGGCGCTCTCCTTCGAAGAGATGCAGGAGCTCGCCTCGGCCGGCGCCAAGGTGCTCAACGCCCAGGCCGTCGAGTTCGCGCGCGAGAAGGGCATCGTCATTCACGCGAAGTCCACCCACCTCGCGGGGACCGGCACTTCGATCCAGGCGACCACCGGGCCCTCGCGCGTCAAGGGCGTCACCTGCGAGGCCGACGTCTGGGTGTTCACCACCCCCGCCGCACCCGATGCGCTGCTCGAGCTGCTCGACGCGCAGCAGGTCAAGGGCCGGAACCTCTTGTGGGACGAGCAGGGCCGCTCGCTGGCCGTGGTGCCGCTGCACGATGTGCACGGCCCCGAGGTCTTGCGCGCGAAATTGCCGGCGGGCGTGACCCTGCTGGAGGATCACGGCACGGTCACCTGCGTGGGCACGGGCCTCAACGCCGACTGGTCGATTTCCCGAAAGGCGCTGGCCACGGCCCG
The DNA here is from genome assembly GCA_009885595.1 of Myxococcales bacterium. Taxonomy (GTDB): domain Bacteria; phylum Myxococcota; class Myxococcia; order Myxococcales; family Myxococcaceae; genus Archangium_A. Next base: position 5,834 of record VFKJ01001102.1, read on the forward strand.
ATCGCTGGGGGCCCACGTCGCCGCGACCTACGGCTCGGCGCTGCAGCTGACCCTTGTCGTCAAGCGCGACCAGGTCAAGGCGCTCACGAAGGCGCTGCACGAAGCGCTGATCGACGCGCCGAAGTCCGTCTGACTGGCTGAACTTCCTCAGCAAACCAGACGAGCGGGCGCCGTCCGTCCTGCATGGAACCCAGCTCCTGACGCGCGCTCCGCGCATCAGATCGATTCATGATCGTTCGGGGAGTGATCGCTGCGGGTGGGTGTTCCTCCTGAGAGCACGGCTTCACGTTTCTTGAGGAAACGAAATCCGCTGCCGGAGCATCTGTGTGGTCGTGGGCAAGGGGCGCCGCTCCTTGCGTGGAATAGAACCTGCTTTATCAATGAGGTCGTATGAGAGGCCTACCCCCGAAGACGTTTCCCCTCCGCGTCGCCGTTCTTGGTGACTACGCGCTCGTCGAGGCGTTGTCAGAGCACGCAGAGGAAATGATTTTGAGCCCCGTCGAGACGAACCTGGAGATCTCGGCGCGAGTCACGCAGGCAGACGTGTTGGTGGTGGATGTCACCACGAACACGGTCCAGGCCCTGCAGACCATGCGGGAGCTGACCTACAAGCGGCCAGTGCTCGCGTTGGTCAACGCCGGACAGAGCCTCGATGCGCTCAAGGCCGGCGCCAAGGGCGCGATCCGGCGCGACAGCAAGGCCAAGGCGATCGCCGCGGCCATCCATGCGCTGCACGAAGGCCTGGCGGTGGTCGATCCCACCGTGCTCACGTCGATGGCCAGCGCCAAGCCCGTGCTCGTCGGCGACCTGATGACGCCCGGCACCACGGTGGAAAACGACACCCTGACCAAGCGCGAGAACGAAGTGCTGGTGCTCCTGGCCGACGGCCTGTCGAACAAGGAGATCGCCGCGCGGCTGTCGATCAGCGAACACACCGCCAAGTTCCACGTGAACTCGATCCTCCAGAAGATGAATGCTCAGAAGCGCGTCGAAGCCGTCGTTCGCGCCGCGAAGATGGGGCTCATCAACCTCTGACCGCGACACCGCGGTGTGAACGAAGAGCCTCCTTCCAGCACGGAAGGGGGCTCTTTCGTTTCACGCTTCTTCACCCTCAGGTCAGCGGGGCCGCAACGCGGCCTCGACCTCGGACACCTTCTGAAAGAGCCGCAGCGGCTGAGCTGTCGACGCTCGAAAGCCGAAGTGCGCGTAGAACGAGGCCGCGGCGTCGTCGATGGCGTCCACCACCACCACCCGCGCGCCTGCGGCGTCCGCGGCCGCCACGCAGCGGCTCAGCGCGTCCCACAACAGCTCGGCGCCGAGCCCCTCGCCGTGCAAGCGGGTGTCGAGCGCGAGGCGCGCCAGGAGGATCGCGGGGAGTGCATCTGGGGCGCCTCGGCCGACTCGCTTCGGCACCTCGTCCCGGCGAACCACGTGGGCGGCGAGGCTGAAGAAGGCGAGGACCGCGCGGTCGCCCCGATGCCAGACGAAGGTGCGGGCGGTGCGCATCGCCTGGGCGTGCAGCGCGCTCGTGCGGAGCCAGAGGTCGAGTGCCGGCTGGCCGCAGGAGAAGGTCTCCGGGACGTGCTCGGCGGTCATCGTCTCCGAGACGAATGAAGGCTTCACCGCAGTTGGCGCACCCGCCGGGGCTTCTTGG
>VFKJ01000504.1 GCA_009885595.1 Myxococcales bacterium
CACCACCCCACGCCCGCGAGGAGGAACCGCTGCAGGGCGTCGCCTGCGTCCGCCCCCTGAGGAAGAGAACGCCACAACTTCACCAGCAGCCCGGCCCACGCCGTCATCGCCGCCAGCACCAGCAGCGCCCCGCCCACCGAGAGCCACGGCGCGTGGGGAATGAGGGTGCCCAGGCGCCCCGCCACCAGCAGCACCACGCCGGGAATTCCGCACCACGCCATCACCCGCCGTCGCGCCAGGGTGGCGGGAGCCGCCCCGAAGAAGCGGGGCGCGAGGTGCAGCGACACGCCCATGATGAACAGCCCGAGGAACCCGAAGAGCTGCGCGAAGGCGTGGGCGCGGTGGTGATCGACCGGCACCGCCTTCATCACCACCCGCATGTTCCACAGATCGATCGCCCCGGTGAGCGCGCCCACCGTGAGGGTGAAGGCGAGCGCCGCCACCACGAAGGGCTTCCAGGGGAAGGTGGGGACTTCCGGGGAGAGCCTTCGCGCGATGGGCAACCTCACGCGCTGACCGGCGCCGCCACCTTGCCGCCGCCGTTCGCCTCTCGCACCGCGGCGCGGCGCCCGGAGATGAGGTGCCACAGCAGCACCACCACCGTGCCCACCGCGAAGGCCCCCAGGAAGTACGAGCCGCCCTGCGGCCAGCTGTGGGTGGTGAAGTTGGCGATCTGCTTGGTGCCCAGCACCGCGGGCATGAAGCCGGGCACCTTCACGGGCGCGTCAGGCTTCAAGTGGTGCCCGAAGACGTAGAGCGTGTAGACGAAGCGGCTGAAGGCGAACGCGCTCACGTAGCTCGTCATCACCACCAGGTCGACCAGCGCGCTCACGTTGCCGATCGCGGCCACCCGCAAGGCGAAGATGAAGAGCGCCCCCAGCGCGAAGGGGATCCAGTCGAGATCGCTCATGGCGTCGCGGTCGAGCGTGCGCATGCCGATGTAGTGGTTGAGGACGTTGATCTCCTGGATGTGCTGGCCGCTGTTCCCGCCCTCGACCTTGTACGAGTAGATGTCCATGTAGAGGCCGCTCGGGTACTGCGGGGCCTCCATCGAGATGCGCCACAGCGGCTGGGTGAACGACAAGGCCAGCGGAATCGCCAGCACGGCCAGGAGAACCCGCGCAATGGGTTTGATGGGCTTGGCGAGGAACGTATAGAAGGAATCGAGGTACAGGCGCATGAGGCGGACTGCTGCATGCGCTCTGCCAAGGCTCCCAGACCGCTTGACGCCCTGCCGCAAGAATGTTTCAACTCGAAACATGGGCGAACAGATTTCTTCTTTGGCGAGCGACGGTCCCTTTTCCTGTGAGACCCCGTTCGAGCGCGGCGGCGGGCTGTGTAAGACCTGCCGGCTTCTCCCCGAGAGCCCGGTTGGTCGCAAGTGCAACCGCATGGTGGCGCGCAGCACGGCGATGAACGCGCTGTTGCGGAAGGCGGCGACGGTGGCGAACACCGACGCGGCGGTGGTGCTGCGCGGAGAGAGCGGCTCGGGCAAAGAAGTGGTGGCGCGCGCGCTCCACGCCAACAGCGCGCGGCGGGGCAAGCCCTTCCTGGCGGTGAACTGCGCGGCGCTCCCGGCCGAGCTGCTGGAATCGGAGCTCTTCGGGCACACCAAGGGCGCGTTCACCGGCGCCGCGCAGGCGCGCAAGGGGCTGTTCGAGACGGCCGACGGAGGGACCCTGTTCCTCGACGAGATCGCCGAGATGCCGCTGCCGCTGCAGCCCAAGCTGCTGCGCGCGCTGCAGGACGGAGAGATTCGCCGGGTGGGCGAATCGGAAGCGGTGAACGTCGACGTGCGGGTGGTCTGCGCCACCCACCAGAACCTGATCCAGTGCGTGCGGGAGCGGCGCTTCCGCGAAGATCTCTACTTCCGCCTCAAGGTCTTCACCCTGGTGGTGCCGCCGCTGCGAGAGCGCCCCGAGGACATTCCGGTGCTGGCCGGCATGTTCCTCGAGCAGGAACGGGCCGGCGCCCGGTTCGTGCCGCGCGCGCTGGCCGCGCTGGTGAAGTACCCGTGGCCAGGCAACGTGCGCGAGCTGCAGAACGCGGTGAAGCACGGGGCGGTGCTGTCGCGCGGAGACGCGGTCGATCTCGAGCATCTCCCCGAGGAGCTGATGCAGCCGATGGTGATGCCCGCGCCCGAGGACGACGGCTCGCTGCTCACCCTCGCCGAGGCCGAGCGGCGCCACATTCTGCGGGTGCTGGAGGCCTGCGGTGGCCAGCAGCTCGACGCCGCCCGGGTGCTGGGCATCGGCCGCACCACCTTGTGGCGAAAGCTCAAGACGTTCGGCCTGGCTGCCTGAAACTGGGGACCCCGCTCCCCGCAGCGATTGCGCGGATCAGGCACATGGAGTGCACCCCGTGCGGCCATGACGGGGATCATCCGCGCTCACTTCATCAACAACCGGGAGCAGCTCCAGAAGGCCCTGGGGAACAGCTTGCGCGGCGACAAGGTCGACGTGGGCGCCTTCGATCTCTTCCGCCGCCTGCTGCTGGCGCACATCGCCGAAGAAGAGCGCGTGCTCCTTCCGGCGCTTTCCCGCGCCCTGGGTTGTCCCCCGCTCAACCGCGAGGCGCTGCGACATGATCACGTGGGCCTGGCGACGCTCTGCGCGCCGGTGCCGGAGCGCGAGTCGGTGAAGAACCTGCAGGCGCTCTTCCTCGAGCACGCGGCCGTCGAAGAAGCGGCTGGGGGGCTCTACGAGCTGGCCGATCGGGTGCTCGGCGCGCAGGCGGGCTCGGTGCTGGCCAGGGCGCGCGCCCTGCCGCAGATCAAGCTGACGCCCTTCCACGGTGGCCCGTGGGTCCGGGAGCTGCTGGCCGAGGTGCTGCGCGCTTCCGGCGTGGCCAGCTCGAGCTGATAAAACTGTTCCGCCTTGCATCAGAGTGAAACGTTTGAGCAAAGGCGGGGGGCCCCCCTGCGGCGGAACGTCGCATGGCACAAAGGTCGCAGTGCGCGGGGCGTTTTCCCACCCAGGAGATTCCCCATGAAAACGAAGTTGATCGCATCTTTGGCCGGCGCGTTCGTGCTGGCCGCCTTTGTTTATGGCTGCCAGCAGAGCAGCAACAGCGGCACCACGCCTCCGACCGGAGGCACGGCCACCGCGCAGTCCAGCCAGGGCCTCAAGCAGATCATGACCGACCGGAAGCTGACCGAGGCCGACGTCGAGGCCGCGCTGCTCACGTACAAGCCCTCGGGCCAGAAGGACGAGTACGTGATCTTCGCCTCGGGCGGCCAGTCCGGGCAGATCCTGGTGATCGGCGTGCCTTCGATGCGCCTGCTCAAGGTGATCGCGGTGTTCACGCCCGAGCCCTGGCAGGGCTACGGGTACGGCGGCTACAGCGACAAGGTCCTCGAGGGCGGCCAGCAGTACAAGGTCGGCGAGAAGCTGACCTGGGCCGACGTGCACCACCCCAACCTCTCCGAGGAGAAGGGTGACTACGACGGCCGCTTCCTCTTCGTGAACGACAAGGCCAACGCCCGCATCGCGGTGGTCGACCTGCGGGACTTCGCCACCAAGCAGATTGTGCCCAACAAGCTGGTCGCTTCCGATCACGGCGGCGCCTTCGTCACCCCCAACAGCGAGTACGTGGTGGAGACCAGTCAGTACCCGGCCCCGCTGGGCCGCGATTACGAGCCGCTGTCTGAGTACAAGACCAAGTACCGCGGCCTGGCGATGTTCTGGAAGTTCGACAAGACCAAGGGCCGGATCATCGAGAGCGAGTCCTTCGGCGTCGAGCTGCCCCCCTACACCCAGGACCTGGCGGACTCCGGAAAGCTCACCTCTGACGGCTACATCTTCATCAACAGCTTCAACACCGAGATGGCCACCGGCGGCATCCTCGAGGGCAACCCGCCCGTCGAGTCGGGCGCCTCGCAGAACGACACCGACTTCCTGCACGTGATCAACTGGAAGAAGGCCGAGGCCCTGGTGAAGGCCGGCAAGGCGAAGGAGATCAAGGGCGTCAAGGTGCTGATGATGGACGTCAGCGGCCCGGAGAAGGTGCTCACCCTCATCCCCGAGCCCAAGAGCCCGCACGGCGCCGACGTCACCCCCGACGGTGAAGACATCGTGGTGGGCGGCAAGCTCGACACCCACGCCACGGTCTACAACTTCAAGAAGATCCAGGCGCTGATCGAGGCGGGCACCAACGAGGGCAAGGACCCGTACGGCATCCCCATTCTCCCCTTCAAGGACTCGATCCGCGGCCAGGTGGAGATTGGCCTGGGCCCCCTGCACACCGTCTATGACAGCTCGGGCTTCGCCTACACCTCGGTGTTCATCGAGTCGGTGGTCGCCAAGTGGGACCTCAAGACCATGAAGGTCGTCGACAAGCTGCCCGTGCACTACAACATCGGCCACATCCTCTCGGCCGAGGGCGACACCGTCAGCCCCGACGGCAAGTACGTGGTGGCGATGAACAAGATGAGCATCGACCGCTTCGCCAACATCGGCCCGCTCTACCCGCAGAACTTCCAGCTGGTGGGCATCGAGG
>VFKJ01001120.1 GCA_009885595.1 Myxococcales bacterium
GCCTCCACCCGTCCCGGCGCCGCCACCCGTCACTTCACCACCACCGCCGCTCCCGCCCCCCGTCGCGCCCCCGCCGCCGCCAGTGGTGCCACCGCCACCGCCGAACGAAGAGCCGCTGCAGAACCCGGCGATGCACACCTGGTCACCGAAGCACGCCACGCACGTCGACGCGCGCGAGCCGCACGCCTGCTCGTTGGGAATGGCCACGCACTCGCCGTTCGCGTCGCAGCAGCCGGCGCAGTTGCTGGGGAGGCACTTGGGTTTTGCGGGGGTGCAGCCAGCTGCGAAGAGCAGCCCGAACCAGCAGAGCGCGAAGGTGAGGCGGATGGACGTCATGAACACTCCCGGGCGATCAACGGATGACGAGGACAGGCTTGGGACAGATGTGAACGAGTCGATCGGTGACGCTGCCCAGCAGCACGCGCTTGATCGCCGAGTGACCGTGGGCGCCGATCACCACGCCCCACACGCGATCTGCGAGCGCGAGCTCCGCGATGGCCTCGGCGGTGGCGCCCGTCACCATCACGGTGTCGGCCTCGACGCCCAGCTCCTGCGCGACCTTCTTCGCCGCGTCCAGCACCTGGGTGGCGGCCTGCCGGTTCCCCTCCTCCACCTTCGCGATCGTCTCGGCGTAGACCGAGGGCGCGAGGAGGATCGGCGGCAGCACGTTCACCAGCTCGAGGCGGGCCGGCAAGGACTTCGCCAGCGTCGCCGCCTCCCGCACGCCCTGGAGGCTGTGAGGAGACCCATCGACTGCGACGAGGATGCTCTGCATGGTGAGCGGAAGGTACGCAACCGCTCAGCGCGAAACCAGCGTCACGCGGTCGCCGCGGCGAATGGTGCCGGGCCGCTCCACCCAGGCCACCAGCCCGCGCAAGCGATGCGCCGCCTTCACGAAGCGGGACGCGAGGGCCGGCTCACCCTGCACCGCCCGCGTGAGGGCGCCTCCCGCCTTGCGGCAGGGCTCGTTCTCGCCGTCGATCACCAACACCGCGCCGGAAGAAAAGACCAGGCGCCCGCCCGGCGCGCAGGTGGTCAGCCCCGCAGCGCCGCGCAAGAGCAGGTTGGCCCCCAGCCAGGTGAAGTCGATCGCCGGCAAGCGAAGCGCAGCGGCGATCTGCGCCAGCTCCTCGACGCTCACCAGGGAGAGCTGCCGGGCGTTGCGGAGCTCGGTGCCCCTGGGCAGGTGCTTCTGCCGCACCCCGGCGCGCGCGGTCAGCCCCGCGTGGCGATCGCCCTCCAGCCCCGCGAAGGAGAGCATGGCGAGCTCGATCGGCCGGGTGACGAAGTCCCCGGGGACGTCGGCGATGCCCAGGGCTTCGACTTCCATCAGCGAACGACCATCACCGGGCCGTGCGAGAGGTGCACCACCCGATCAGCCACGCTGCCCAGCAGCAGCCGCTTCACCGCGCCGTGGCCACGGCTGCCCACCACCACCAGGCAGTCCTTCAGCGCGGAGGCCACCTCGACGATCGTCTCTGCGGGCGGGCCGCGCTTCACCACCGCCTGGGCCTCGTCGCCCAGGGTGGCCTTGAGCTCTTTCAGCTGCTGCTCGGCCGCCGCCATCGAGGCCTCTTCAATCTGGACCAGCGAGGTCCAGGGGGCGTCCCCCGGCAGGACGATGGGGGGCACCACGTGCAGCAGCGTGAGCTTCGCCTGGTACGCCCGGGCCAGCTCGACCGCGAGGCGCGCGGCTCGCAGCGACTCCTCGGAACCGTCGACGGCGGCGAGCAGATTTTCCATGGGCGCGCATGGTGGCACGTTTCATCAATTCGTGTAGACGCCCCGCCCCATGGCGTCCTTCTCCATCATCAATGTCAGCAAGGGCTACGGCCCCAAGAAGCTCTTCGAGAACGTGAACGTCTCGTTCTCGGCGGGCCGGCGCTACGGCCTCACCGGCCCCAACGGCGCGGGCAAGACCACCTTCATGAAGATCCTCGCCGGCGACGAGGAGCAGGACACCGGCGACATCATCCGCCCCAGGAAGCTCGGGGTGCTGCGCCAGAACCACTTTCAGTACGAAGAGACCCGAGTCCTGGACGTGGTGATGATGGGCAACAAGGGCCTGTGGGCGGCGATGAAGGAGAAGAACACGCTGCTGGAAAAGGCCGACCTCACCGAGGCCGACGGCCACCGCCTGGGCGATCTGGAGACGGTGATCGCCGAAGAAGACGGCTACGTCGCCGAGTCCGACGCGGCCGCGCTGCTGATGGGCCTGGGCATCGAGGAGCCCTTCCACGAGGGCCCGCTCAAGCAGCTCACCGGCGGCCACAAGCTGCGCACGCTCCTGGCGCAGGCGCTCTTCGGCAAGCCCGAGGGGCTGCTGCTCGACGAGCCCACCAACAACCTCGATCTCGACTCCATTCGCTGGCTCGAGGAGTTCCTGCACGAGTACGAGGGCGTGCTGATCACCATCTCGCACGACCGCCACTTCCTGAACTCGATCTGCACGCACATCGCAGACATCGATTACGAGACGATCATCACCTACACCGGTGCGTACGACGACATGGTGCGGCAGAAGGCGTCGCTCCGTTCCCGGGTGGAGGACGAGAACCAGGAGAAGCAGAAGAAGATCTCCCAGCTGCAGGACTTCGTGGCCCGCTTCGGCGCCGGGACCCGCGCCAGCCAGGTGACCAGCCGAAAGAACCAGCTCGAGAAGCTCAAGATGGAGGACCTCAAGCGCTCGAACATCGCCCGCCCCTTCATCAAGTTCGAGCAGAAGGCCCCCAGCGGCCGGCAGACCCTCACCGTCACCGGCATCACCAAGACGTGGGACGGCGAGCTGATCATCCCGCCCTTCTCGGCGCTGGTGACCAAGGGCGAGAAGATCTGCGTCATCGGGAAGAACGGCATGGGCAAGTCGACGCTCTTGCGCATGCTCGCGGGCGCGGTGCCGCCTGACGCGGGCACCATCGAGTGGGGCCACAACGCGAACCTCGGCTACATGCCGCAGGACCACCACGGGCTCATCAAGAAGGGCACCACCGTCTACGGCTTCCTGCGCGATCTCGACAGCAAGCTGGGCAACGAGGAGATCTCAGGCCTGCTGGGCCGCATGCTCTTCTCAGGCGAAGAGCGGATGAAGCCGACCGACACCCTCTCGGGTGGGGAGACGGTGCGCACGCTGTTGAGCATGCTGATGATGCGCAAGGACAACGTGCTCATCCTCGACGAGCCCACCAACCACCTCGACCTCGAGTCCATCGCCGCGCTCTCCGAGGGGCTGCAGCGCTACGAGGGCACGGTGATCGTCGTCACCCACGACCAGGAGCTGATCTCCGAGGTGGCCACCCGCATCTGGGCGCCCCGCCGCGGCAAGCCCGTCATCGACTTCGTGGGTGGGCTCGACGACTTCCTGGTCAAGCACGCCGACGTCGCCGCTCACCGGCGGTAGTCGCCAAACCCACCTCGACGTTCGGTTCCGAGCGCACGGCTTGCGTCTGTGCGCCCGGGAGCAGACACTTGGCACCTGCCCATGCGTTCACTCATCTTCCTCCTGTGTACAGGTGTCGCTCTTGGTGTGGCCGGTTGCACGAAGGAGAAAGTCGTCGCCGCGAACTGCCGCGCTGACGATGACTGCCAGGCGGGCTCGCTGTGCGAAAACTACGAGTGCGTGCCGCGCGAGGCGAAGGCCTGCGACCTCGTGCTCGAGGGTAACCCCATCCTCCAGCCCTCGCCGCACACGGTGGACTTCGGCGTGGTCGATTCGCAAGCCGCGCTGCTGCAGACCATCACCCTGCACAACATCGGCAACTGCACCCTGACGCTCTTCGAGGCGACCCTGAAGGATCCGGGCGCGGGCTTCACCTGCGATCTGTGTGACACCACCTTCCCCAAGGAGGTCTGGCCCGGCCGCAGCCTCGACGTCACCTTGAGCTACACCCCGGGCGCCGTGCGGGAGTCGATCACCGAGCTGACGCTGCTGTCCGACGACAAGGAGTACCCCACCCTGCGCGTGCCCATTCGCGCCAACTACATCGGCACGCCGAACCTGGTGGCCTCTCCCAACCCGGTCGACTTCGGGTACACCGCGCAGGGCCGCCTGATGCGCAAGACGGTGCAGCTGTCGAACCAGGGCACCGGCACCGCGCCGGTCACCATCACCGCGGTGGCGCTCTCGCCGCCCGGCACCATGGACTTCTCCCTGGTGGCGCCGACCAACCTGCCGCGCACCCTGGCGCCGACGAGCGTCGATCGCACCGCGGTGGAGACGCTCGAGGTCCGCTACACCCCGCGCACGCTCGCCGATCACACCGCCGACCTGCTGGTGACCACCACCACCGGCTCCTTCAGCGTGCCGCTCACGGGCACCTCTTCCTCCGCGCCCACCGTGACGGTCACGCCCGCGATGATCGACCTGGGCGACGTGACCCTGGGCACCAGCACCTTCCGCACCCTCACGGTGGTCAACGGCGGCGGCGCGCCGCTCACCGTGAACCCGACCTGGGGCGGAATGATGTTCACCACCGACTTCTCCACCAACCCGCAGATCGTGCCCGACGTGTTGCCCGCGCAGTACGTCGAGGTGCAGGTGTTGGTGACCGCCACCCGCGAGGGCGTGCTGCAGGCGATCTTGAACCTGGAGACCAACGATCCGCTCCGCCCCACGGTGAGCATCCCCGTCACCGCGCGCGGCGTGCTGGGCACCGGGGCCGAGGTGGTCAAGCTCGAGATGACCTTCGACAACGGCGCGGACAACGCCTTCGACAACGACGTGCGCAACGTCGACATGACGCTCGAGCACCCGTTTGGCTACATCTGCAACAAGCAGACGCCCAACCCGATGAACTGGGGCAACTACGGCACCGCCTCGTGGCTGGCCTTCGCGCCCAAGGAAGAGCCAGAGCGCATCATCCTCGCGGACTCCCGGCAGGACGGGACGTACCGGGTGATGGTGAGCTACCAGAACGACTGCGCCTCGCTGCCGACGGATCTGCTGGCGGGCATCCTGGGCATCTCGGTGGACGTGCTGGTCGGCTACCTCTCGGGCGGCGCCATTCCCATCAACGGGCAGGACATCGGCGATCTCATTCAGAGCATCTGCCTCGACAAGAGCGGCACCGCCGTGACCGTGAAGGTCTTCATCAACGGCGTGCTGACGGCCGAGAAGAACGCCACCCTGGGGCGCAAGGGGGACAGCACCTACGTGCTCGACCTGGTGCGCCAGAACAGCCTGTACCGCGTCCCGTGACCGACCCCATGACCTCGCGACTCTTCCTGCTCTCGACTCTCGCCCTGGCCGCCTGTGGTCCGGGCAAGCCTCCCGTGACGGGGCCGGTGGTGCCGGCGTTCCGCGGCCTGCTCGCGACGCCGCGGCAGCTGGCGTTCACCTGCGTGGTGCCCGGCTGCGACACCACGCTCTCGGTGAAGGTCACCTCGAACGTGAACCGGCGCGTCGCCATCAAGCGCATCGTGCTCTCGAATTTGAACGCCGAGTACACCATCACCTCGGCCGAGCCGCCGCCCTTCATCCTGGGGGCGGCCAGCGACTTCACCATCGACGTGCGCTTCCAGGTCACCCAGGCGCCCAAGAGCGAGAGCCTGGAGCTGCTCGTCACCTACACCGACGCCTCCGCCGAGGAGAGCGCCGATCGCATCGAGGCCGGTGAGCTCAAGGTGCCGCTGGTGAAGCGCCTGGTCGGCGAGCCGCTGCTCGAGGCCACCCCGCAGTCGATCAACTTCGGGGTGGTGGCCGTCAGCCAGCGCAAGGAACTGCCGGTCACCGTGAAGAACGTGGGCTTCGGCAACATCGCGCTCGAGGTCGACCGCGCAGACTCGGGCGTGGCGGACCTGCAGGTGGTGCTGCCCGCCAACGTGGCGCTGGTGCCCGACGCCGGCCTCGCGGTGCCCTTCGTGTTCCGCCCGCAGAGCGAGGAGTACCTCAAGGCCGAGGTCCAGCTCGCTTCCAGCACGCCGGGCGTCGACCCGGTGTACGTGATGGTGGAAGGCACCAGCCACAACTGGCCCCGGGTGGCGCTGGAGCCCGAGGAGACCGCGCTCGACTTCGGGGAGGTGCCGAAGAACTCGCGGCGCATGGTGACGGTCAAGCTCGCCAACCTCGGCGGGCGCCCGCTCAACATCACCTCGTTGTCGGCCACCGACCCCAGCAACCGGGTGACGGTGAACTTCCAGGGCGGCATGACCACCGCCACCCTCGCCCCGCTGCAGCGCCTCAACATCGACGTCGACGTCAACGGCCTCACCCCGGGCGTGATCGACGTGCCGCTGCACATCGTCTCCAACGATCCGGTGCGCGCGGTGCTCGACATTCCCATCAGGGCGATCATCACCGAGCCGAAGCTGCAGGCGGCGCCGGTGACCATCGACTGGGGGACGGTGCCGCAGGGCTGGGTGGTGCCGCAGCCCGTCGAGCTCAAGAACATCGGCTACGGCGCCCTCACGGTGAAGCGCATCACCTTCGTGGGCGGCACCAGCAACCTCTTCAGCTTCCGCAACCTGCCCGCGCTCCCCATGCCGCTCGAGCGCAACGGCCGGGTGGCGTTCGAGGTGGAGTTCCGCGCCCAGACCTCCGCCGCGTTCACCGGCTCGGTGTCCGTCGAGACCGATGACCCCATGAATCCGTTCTCGGGGATCCCGCTCACCGCCACCGGCGGCTCGTGCACTGCGGGCTGCCCCATCGCCAACGGCACCCCCTCGTGCACCATGGGCACCTGCTCGGTCGGCAGCTGCAACGTGGGCTTTCACGACACGGACCTGTCGGCGAGCAACGGCTGCGAGTGCCGGGAGATCGGCACCGACCCCGGCGGCCTGTGCAGCGCGGGCATCGACAAGGGCACCCTGGCCGACACCGGCGCGTCGGCGAACCACACCGGCCTCATCCACTCGACCGACGACGTCGACTTCCTGCGCTTCTTCGGGGAGGACCGCTCGCAGTTCCTCAGCGACGACTACGACGTGCGCATCACCATGACCTCGGGCGATCCGAACATCAGCATGTGCGTGTATCGCTACGGCACCTCGACCAGCGTCAACGAGTGCTACTTGAACGCCGAGCAGTGCGGCATTCGCTCGTACCGAAAGGACGGCTCGCTCGGCACCGAGGACGGCGCGATGTACTACATCAAGATCTACCGGAACCCCGCGGCGCCTGCGACGTGCACTCCGTACACCGTGTACATGTCGAACGGCTGATGCGCGGACTGGTCTTGCTGGGGCTGCTCTGTGCGGGCACCGCCGCTGCGCGCAGCGGGGGCATCGAGGCGCAGAGCTGCAACGGCTGCCATGGGACGGGGACGCAGCAGACCTCGATCACCTTGACGCCCGCGACCTTCAACCCGGGCGACACCCTGACGGTGCGCGTCACCCTTCGGGGCACCGGCGCCAGCGGCGGGCTGTACCTGAGCACCAACGGCGTGGGCACCTTCGCGCTGGTCTCCGGCCAGAACACCCGGCTGCTCAACGGCAACGTGGTGCACTCGAGCCCGAAGGCGGCGGCCGGTGGCCAGGTCACCTTCGACGCCCGCTGGACCGCGCCTTCGGTGATGGGCGGCGTGGACTTCGAGGTGGCCACGGTGCTCGCGAATGGCAACGGGGCGAGCACGGGCGATCAGGCCTCAGACGCGCGCAGCAGCCAGGCGTTCGGTTGCGCGGGGGTGACCTACTTCCGCGACATCGACGGCGACGGGGTGGGCTCGGCGAGCTCGGGCACCACGCGCAACTGCAGCCCGCCCCTGGGCTTCTCCGGGAACGACGGCGACTGCGACGACTTCGACAACCGCCGCACGCCGGGGAAGACCGAGAGCTGCAACGGGCTCGACGACGACTGCAACACCCTGGTGGACGAGGGCCTCACGTCGATCACCACCTGGCCTGATGCGGACGGCGATGGCTACGGCTGGGCGCAGGGTGCGCCGATGTCGGGCTGCGCCGGAGGGAGCCGGGCGCAGAACGCCCTCGACTGCGACGACGCCAATCGGACCACCAACCCGGGCGCGATGGAGATCTGCAACCAGCGGGACGACGACTGCGATGGCCAGGCCGACGAAGGCGCGCGCATTCGCTGTGGGCAGGGCTGGTGCGAGCGGCTGGGGCCGACCTGCAACGCCGCCGACTGCACTCCGGGCGCGCCGCTGATCGAGCGGTGCAACGCGCTCGACGACGACTGCGACGGCGTGGTGGACGACGGCGACCTCTGCGGCGCGGGCGCGGCGTGCGTGAGCGGGAAGTGCGTGGAGGGGCCGGGCGATGCCGGTGCCGCCGACGCCGGACCCTCGTCACCACGCGGCGAGTCCACCGGGTGCGCGAGCGCGCCGGGACTGCTGATCGCGCTGGCGCTCATCTGGGCTCGCCGCGCCTGTCTCCCTCTCCCTGCGAGAGCGGGGAGAGGTAAACAGTTTCAAAAGGGACGGGGTGTGCCTACACCAAGGGGCATGACGTCCCGACTCCTCCTCTTCGGCGCGATGGCCGCCTGGCTCAGCGCCTGCGAGCCCTGGCGCTGCGATGCCAGCACCTGCATCAACGGCTGCTGCGATCCGACGGGCACCTGCATCGTCAGCGGCGGTACCTCGAAGTGTGGCCTGGGCGGCGCGGCCTGCGCCTCGTGCGCGACCTGCACCCAGGGCGTCTGCGGCTGCAACCCGGGCCTGGCGATGGTGGGCGGCAGATGCACCTGCAGCGCCACCTCGTGCGCCTCGGGTTGCTGCCAGACCGACTACAAGGGAGACCCGGAGTGCGTTCAGTCCTCGAGCCAGAGCAGCAGCCGCTGCGGGACCCGCGGCGCCACCTGCGGGTCATGTTCGTACCCCTCGACCTGCGGGAGCACGGGCTGCACGGCTGGGTGTGACAGCTACGGCGACAGCTGCACCTCGGGCAGCTGCTGCTCGTCCTACTACTGCCAGTACAA
>VFKJ01000066.1 GCA_009885595.1 Myxococcales bacterium
CTCGCCTGCAGCTTCACCAACCCCGCGAACGCCGCCGCGCCCGCGGGCTCCGTGAACACCCCTGTCTTCGCCGCCAGCCGCGCCTGCGCGTCGAGGATCTCCGCGTCGGTGACGGTGAGGGTGGCGCCCTTCGACTCGAGGATCGCCCGCCGTGCCCAGTGCGCGTTGCTCGGACAGGTCACCGAGATGGAATCAGCGACGGTCTGCGGATCCGCCGCGTCGGCGTAGTTCCCGCTCTCCACGTACCGATGAATCGCGTCGCTCTTCTCTGCCTGAATGGCGAACAGGCGAGGCATCGAGCTGATCACCCCCAGCCGCAGCAGGTCCGAGAACCCCTTGTGCACGCCGGCGAGGATGACGCCATCTCCCGCCGAGACGAACACCGCGTCGGGCGCGCGCAGGCCCAGCTGCTCGGCGATCTCCAGCGAGACCGTCTTCTTTCCCTCGATGGTGAGCGGGTGGTACGCGGTGTTGCGATTGAGCCCGCCGCGCCTGGCGGTGAACTCGAGCGAGAGCTTGAAGGCGTCGTCGTAGGTGCCGCGCACGGGCACCACCCGCGCTCCACACAGCACCATCTGCACCAGCTTCGCCCGGGGCGCCTTCTCTGGCACGAAGATGAGCGCCTCCACGCCCGCCGACGCGCACACCGCCGCCAGCGCCGAGGCCGCGTTCCCCGTCGACGCGCACACCACCCGCGTCTCACCCAGCCGCAGCGCCTCTGCCGTCACCAGGAACGACGCGCGATCCTTCAGGGAGCCGCTGGGGTTCTGCCCGTCGTTCTTGAGGTGCAGCTTCGGGACCCCGAGCTCCTCGCCCAGCCTGCGCGCGCTCACCAGCGGGGTGCGGCCGACGATCAGCGGGGGAAAGTACTTCGCCTCCACCGCCGATAGCAGCGTCCAGTCGGGCCGCGCGCGGTCGAACTTCGGGCGGAGGGTGTCGACGTCGAACACCGCCTCCAGCACCCCTTTGAGCGGGATGCCCGGGCGATACGACGCGCCGCAGTCCGGGCAGAGGTAGCGCACGTCGGCGCGCGGGAACTCACGGCGGCAGTCGGTGCAGCGGTAGATGAACATGGGGGAACGCAGTCTAGCCCCTGAGCCACCTCTCCTCGGGAGAACGGATCATCGAATCGACGCGTGATGCTTCTGCTCCCCGCAGGGAGGGGTGGCCACCGCCGAAACGAAAGGTAAGGTCCCGCGCATGGTGAAGCTGAACGAGGCTGTGCTGGACCGCGCGGCGAAGCTGTGTCGCGAGCGAGGCGTCGTCATTCCCACCCTGGCGCAGATGCGCGACGCCTCGAAGATTCCCGAGAAGGTGAAGAAGAAGCTTCCCGGCATCGGGCTGTGGGACATCAACCCGCTCAACCTCTTCCGGATCAGCTGGAAGAACGAGGTGAAGTCCGGGCTGTACGGCGACGTGAACGCCTTCGAGATCCCCAAGGCCATCACCGGCGTCGACGCGCGCATCATCGGCATCGTGGGCAAGTACTTCCCCACCGGCGCGCACAAGGTCGGCGCCGCGTTCGGCTGCCTGGTGCCGCGACTGGTGACCGGCGGCTTCGACCCCACCTCGCAGAAGGCGGTGTGGCCCTCCACGGGCAACTACTGCCGCGGCGGCGCGTTCGACTGCGCCCTGCTGGGCACCACCGCCGTCGCCATTCTCCCCGAGGGAATGAGCCGCGAGCGCTTCGAGTGGCTCGAGAAGATCGGCGCCGAGGTGATCGCCACCCCGGGCACCGAGAGCAACGTGAAGGAGATCTACGACAAGTGCTGGGAGATCAAGAAGACCCGGCCCAACGACGTCATCTTCAACCAGTTCGAAGAGTTCGGTAACCCGTCGTGGCACTTCCACGTCACCGGGCCCGCGCTGGCCGAGGTGTACGAGAAGGTGAAGACCCCCAAGAGCAAGCTGGCGGGCTACCTCTCGGCCACCGGGTCGGCGGGCACCATCGGCGCGGGCGACTACCTGAAGAAGCACTACCCCGGCTCGCTCATCGGCGCGGTGGAGGCGCTGCAGTGCCCCACCCTCTACAACAACGGCTTCGGCGATCACCGCATCGAGGGCATCGGCGACAAGCACGTGCCGTGGATCCACAACGTGCGCAACACCGACGTGGTGACCGCGATCGACGACGAAGACACCATTCGCATCCTGCGCCTGTTCAACGAGCCCGCGGGCCAGGCGTGGCTCGCCAAGCAGGGTGTGAAGAAGGACGTGCTCGAGAAGCTGCCGCTCTTGGGCATCTCTGGCATCTGCAACCTGCTCTCGGCGATGAAGTTCTCGAAGTACTACGAGCTAGGGCCGGACGACGTGGTGCTCACCGTCTTCACCGACTCCGAGGAGCTGTACACCTCGCGCCTCGAGGACCTGCGGAAGGATCGCGGGGCCTACGCCGAGGTCGACGCCGCCCGCGACCTGGACCGCCGCCTGCACGGCCAGCAGACGGACTACTTCCGCGAGCTCAACTACCGGGACCGCAAGGCGCTCCACAACCTGAAGTACTTCACCTGGGTCGAGCAGCAGGGGAAGACGAGCGACGAGCTGCGGCAGCTGTGGGACCCCGCGTTCTGGGACGCGCAGTACGAAGAGGCCAACGGCTGGGACGCGTTGATCGATTCGTTCAACGCGCGCACCGGTGTGCTGGCCTCGATGTAACTTCGAATCTGACTCCCTCTCCCCCGCGGGGGAGAGGGTCGGGGAGAGGGCAAACCAAAGATGGCACACCTGATCCCATTTCCCCTCGGCCGCCTCACCTCGAGGATCCTCCGCGAGCTCGACGCAGGCGGCCCCGTGCTCGACTTGCCCAGAGCGAAGATCGTCAAGGGCCCGGGCGCGCTCGACTGGTCCACCTCGCTCCACGGCACCAGGGTCGCCACGCCGCTGGGCCCCGCGGCCGGTCCGCACACGCAGCTCGCGCAGAACATCGTGCTCGCCTACCTCGGCGGCTGCCGCATCTTCGAGCTGAAGACCGTGCAGCTCATCGACGACCTGGTGATCCCGCGCCCGTGCATCGACGTGCGCACCGTGGGCTTCAACGTCGAGTGGTCGCAGGAGCTCAAGCTCGAGCAGTCACTCGAAGAATACGTGAAGGCCTCGATGCTGCTCGAGGTGCTGGCCGCCTCAGGCAAGCTCGGCCTCGCGCCGGGCTTCGAGCGGTTCGCCTTCGACCTGAGCGTTGGCTACGACCTGAAGGGCATCAAGCACGAGCGGGTGCAGGCGTTCCTGCACGGCATGCTCGACGCCACCGCGGTGATCGATTCGCTGCGGCCGGAGCTGCCGAAGGAATACCGCGACCTCCCGTTCCGCAAGTGCATCGGCGACACCCTGACGCTGAGCACCTTCCACGGCTGTCCTCCCGGGGAGATCGAAGGCATCACCAGGTACCTGATGGAGGAGGTCGGGCTGCACTGCGTGGTGAAGCTCAACCCCACGCTCAACGGGCCGACCGAAGCGCGACGGCTCTTCAACGAGGTCCTCGGCTATCGCTACCGGATCCCCGACGCGGCCTTCGCGAATGATCCGACCTTCGAGCAGGCGGTCGACCTGGTGACGCGGCTCGAGGCCACCTCGAAGAAGACGGGCAAGGGCCTGGGGGTGAAGTTCTCCAACACCCTGGTGGTGGAGAACGAAGGCGACTTCCTCCCTGCGTCGGAGAAGTCGTCGTACCTCTCGGGCCAGCCCCTGCACGTGCTCGCGATGAGCCTGGTGGCGCGCTTCCGCGCGGTGTTTGGAGATCGCCTGCCCATCTCCTTCTCCGCGGGCATCGAGCGGCACAACTTCCCCGACGCGGTGGCGCTGGGGCTGGTGCCGGTGACGGTGTGTACCGATCTGCTGCGGCCGGGCGGCTACGGCCGGCTGGCGACCTACTTCCAGGAGCTCACCACCCGCATGGACGCGGTGGGCGCGAAGACGCTCGACGAGTTCGTGCTGCGCGCGTTCGGCAAGGGCGGCTCCGACGTCGACGCGGCGAAGCTGCACAACACCGAGCGCTACGTCGGGGCGCTGGTGGGAAACCCCCGCTACGCCTCGGCTGCGAACGCCAGGCCGCCCAACAAGGTCGGCACGAAGCTGGTGCTGTTCGACTGCCTCACCTGCGACAAGTGCGTGCCCGTGTGTCCGAACCACGCCAACTTCACCTACGCGCTCCCTGCCATCACCTTGCCGGTGGTGAAGCTCACGCGCGCAGCGGATGGGGCGTGGGTCAAGACGAGCTCACCGCCGCTGGTGATCTCGAAGAAGCACCAGCTCGCCACCTACGCGGACTTCTGCAACGAGTGCGGCAACTGCGACGTGTTCTGCCCGGAGGACGGCGGGCCGTACGTGCTCAAGCCGCGCTTCTTCGGCACCGAGCAGACCTGGAATCGCGAGCCGAAGGGCGATGGCCTGTTCGTCTCGCGCGACGGGCTGGCGCGGGGCCGCTTCAACGGGCGCGAGTTCTCGCTGCAGGGCACCACGTTCTCCGGCGAGGGCTTCGAGCTCGAGGTCGGCGACGTCGAGCAGCCGCGGGGCAGGGCGGAGGCAGGCGTCGAGGTCGACCTCACCTACTTCCACATTTTGCGTTGGCTGCGCGACTCGGTGCTTGCGTCTCCGGTCAATTATGTGAACGCCTGAGGAAAGTGATCGGCAAGTTCAAGATCGTCGCCATGTGGTGCTGGTACCGCGGCGCACAGTTCTACGGTTACCAGCAGCAGCAGGAGCGCCGCACGGTGCAGCGCGAGCTGCTCACGGCGTTCACCGCGGCCGGGCTCTCGCGCAACCCCGTGGTCGCGGGGCGCACGGACAAGTTCGTCAGCGCGCGCATGCAGGTGCTCAGCTCACGGCTCGAGCGCGGCATCGCCCCCGAAGAGATGGCGGCGCGGCTCAACGCGGTGTTGCCCGGTGACGTGGGTATTCACCTCGCGCGCGAAGCGAAGACCGGGTTTCACGCCGCGTGGAGCTCGAGCTCCA
>VFKJ01000457.1 GCA_009885595.1 Myxococcales bacterium
AACTGCCCGCTCGTCGGCAACGCCTCGCAGGTCGACGCCGATCGCGACGGCGTGGGCGACGCCTGCGACCCCGTCATCGGCCCCGTGGTGGATGCTGGCGTCGTCGAGGAAGACGCTGGTGTCATCGAGCCGGAGGACGCAGGCGTGATCGTCGAGGAAGACGCGGGGGTCGAGCCCGAAGCCGACGCCGGCGTTCCCGACGCGGGCGCTGTCACCGTGCTGCAGCCCGAGGAGCCGGAGCAGGTGAACCCGGTCGCGCGCGGCTGCGCCGTGGCCCCCGGCGCGCTGCTGTGGCTTGCCGCGGCCTGGCTGCTGGGGCGTCGGAGAAGCTGACCCTGTTCTGCAGGAAGGTGGGTGGTCGCGGCGAGTCATCCTGTGCGCTCGCGTCGAGCAGGCCTCTCCAGCTCCGCGGCACCGGGTGATTCGGGTGACCTGGCTTCGTGCTGGTGACGTTCACCGGGGGGCACGAACCCCGGTCCTGACCGGGATATTGCGCCCCCGGTGAGTTGGTGAGGCGACTGCGGACCTCTCGCGTCCTCGTCCCGAAGCTCGAGTGCCTGTTCGCCTCGAGCACCGCCGACAGACCTCGAACCACCACTTCCCCTCAAGCGATCTGAACCGCGTTCAGCACAGCTCGATGAAGCGCCGCAGCAGCCGCTCACCCCACGGCGTCTCTCGCGCGACCGCGCGTTCGCGGTCTTCCGGCTTCGTCTCGGGCGCGTCGATGACGTAGCGAATCGAGGTGGCGTCCATCTCCGGGTGGAACTGCACGCCGAAGGTGCGCTCGCCCCGGGAGAAGGCCTGAACCCCACAGGTCTGGTTGAAGGCGAGCAGCTCGAGCTCGCCGCCTTCCACCACCACGTCGTCGTGGGTCGCCTGCACCTCGAACTGCTCGGGGAAATCGAGGAAGAGCGGCGAGCGCCTGCCTTGCTCCGTCAGCTGCACCGACACCGTGCCCAGCTCGCGCCCCCTCGGGTTCTTCGCGATGCGCGCGCCGTGCTGCCACGCGAGCAGCTGGTGACCGAAGCACACGCCCAGCACCGGCCGACCCTGCTCACCCGCCTCCGACATGAAGTCAGCCGCGCGCTTCATCCAGTCGGTGGGCGCGGTCACCGAGAGCGGCGAGCCCGTCATGATCACCCCGTCGAAGCCTTCGATCGACGGAGGCACCTCACCCGCGTGCACCTCCACCGGCCGCAGGGTGACTTCGCCACAGCGCCGCGCGAACCAGGTCTCGTAGTCCCCCAGCACCGCTCGCGAGCTGGTCACCCCGGGCTTGAGCAACAACACCTTCTTCATCCCGTCACCTCGGGCGACTCGAAAAAAACAAAGGCCCGCTCCCTGTTGAAGGAGCGAGCCCTTGTGCCAACACCTTCAGGAACTGTGAATCAGTCCTTCAGGTGCGAGAAGGCCTTGGAGACCTCCGTCATCTTGATCGTCTTCTTGTTGCCGTAGACGGCCTTGAGCTTGTCGTCGAGGTTGATGGTCTGGCCGTCGTTCAGCTTGTTCTTCTTGAAGTACTCCCAGAGCTTCTTGATCACCTGGGTGCGCGGCAGCGCCTTCGCGCCGACGACTTCAGCGAGCTGAGGTGAAGGGGTGAGCTCCTTCATGAAAGCAGCGCTGGGCTTACGGGCGGACTTCGCGGGCTTCGTGGTCTTCTTCGCGGGCTTCTTAGCGGCCATCGTTCTTCCTTTGTAGGACTGCGGTGGACTGAAGGCCCCCTCCCCGGGGACGCATCGACGGCTTTCTTTTTGGAAAACCGAGACGCGGTTGCTAGCACCTCCCCCGGGGAAAAACAGCCCTTCGATCAGTTTTTTCGAGGGAAACTCGCTCGCATGAGCGGCAAGTCGATCCTCATCACCGGTGCGAATGGGTTCCTGGGCGCGTGGCTCGCGAAGGCCTTGGTCGCTCGGGGAGACGAGGTGCGGTGCCTGGTGCGCGCGGGCAGCGACGCCTCGGCCCTGGCAAAGGTCGCTGCGAAGATCGTCGCCGGTGACGTTACCGATCCTTCCTCGCTGCGCCCGGCGCTCGAGGGCGTGCACACCGTTTTTCACCTCGCAGGCATTCGCCGCGCGGCCACGCGAGAGGCGTTCATCACCGTCAACGCCGAGGGAACGCGGCACGTCTGCGACGCGATGGTGGCCGCTGGCAGCAAGCGCTTGGTGTTCGTCGGCTCACTGGCCGCCACCGGCCCCTCGGTGGGAGGGCGCGCCCGGGTCGAAGAAGACTCCTTCGCGCCCCAGGAGTGGTACGGCGAGTCGAAGGTCGAAGCCGAGAAGCTCGCGTTCTCGTATTCCGATCGCCTCGAGGTGACCTGCTGCCGCCCGGCGCGAATCATCGGCCCTGGGGATCACGAGAACCTGACCTTCTTCAAGCTGGTGAAGAAGGGCGTGGTGCTGCGCCTGGGAGGCCCGGAGCGGAAGCTGTCGTTCGTCGACGTGGAAGACGTGGTCGATCAGCTGTTGCTGCAGGCGGACCGCCCGGAGGCCGTGGGGCAGGCCTTCTTCGCCGCGTCCGACGAGACCGAGAGCGTGGAAGAGCTGATGCGCATGGTGGGCGAGGTGCTCGAGCTGCACCCGCGCACCGTCTACGTGCCTGAGCTCCTGCTCTCTGCGCTGGGCAGCGCCGCCGATGTCATCAGCAACGTCACCGGCAAGAAGCTGCCCCTCAACCGCAAGCTCGCCCGCCAGCTGCTGGCGCCCGGGTGGACCTGCCGCATCGACAAGGCGCGGCGGCTGCTGGGCTACGCGCCCAGGCGCACCATCGCCCAGTCACTCAAGCGCAGCGCCGAGAGCTACGTCGCGCTCGGCTGGCTCTGAGAGCGAAAAGGGGGACAGGCTGCTTTTCCGGAGTCGTCGCGCCGCGAAAGGCAGGCGATCCTTTCGACTCGTAAACCAGCCTGTCCCCATTTTCCCCGGGGTGAGGGGATTGCTCGTCTTCCTCGCCGGCCGCGCGAACGCCGACGGCGCATCGACGGCTGGGGTGGGAACTGCAGCCTCGAGGGTGGCAGTCGTGCGCGGTCTCACGCCGTGGTCGTCGCGAGCAGGCCCCTCGAGCAACGAACTCCCGTCACGAGGTGACGAGGCTTCGTGATGTTGGACATTCGCCTGAAACCGGAGCCCGGTTCCGGTTTCAGTCACCGAGGCTGTTTTTCGACGTCCTGACTTCGCGAAGTGAACGTCTTTGCCCGCAGCGAGGGCCTGTGCGGGAGAGGCACGGAGGCGATCCAGCCCTCACCGCCTTCCCCCAGGCTCCTTGGTCACTGCCCGCTGGCGAGTCGGGTAAACGTGTCGGCGAGGTCCGGCTGACCGTTCGAGT
>VFKJ01000581.1 GCA_009885595.1 Myxococcales bacterium
AGGGGCCCGCTCCCCGACCCCGGCCACCGCTGGTCCCCAGGTAACCGACGCCGCCACCACCCGCGCCCACGCCGCGCAGCCCGAGCCCGCCGACGCCCGCCGCTTCCCCGGTACCGAAGCCACCGAGCAGGCCCGAGCTGTCGCCGCCGACTTCGTTCCCTCCCTTGCCCCGAATCAGCCCCGCGTGTTTGTAGACGTTCCCCGTCGAAGGCGACGTCTGATCAGGCGTGAGCGTGGGCTCGACGACGGTGCTGGTGGTGCGCCCGTTGGTGACCGGCACGTCCTCCACCGCCACCAGCGAGGTGTACCTGGTGATCAGGTGGAACTCGAGACCCAGCGAGGTGATCTGCTCCACCACCTCGGGCTGCGCGACGTTGTACTGCACCGCGCTGAGCGCCTCGATGCGCCGCCGCGCCCAGGCCATCTGCAGCGCGCGGCCGTTGGTGGACAACTCCGGCAGCGTCACCGGCACCTCGAACACCACCGGGAAACCCGCCCGCATGCCCCTGAGCACCACCGTGCCCGAGCCCGCGCTCCGATACCGCCCGTTGATGATCAACGGCTGCACGTCGAAGAGATCGGGGATCTGCGCGGGCGTCTGATCAGCCACCGCCAGCCCACCCCAGTCGATGGTGAGGTTGGTGATCAACGGCCGCGCCACCCGCCGGGTGAAGCGATTGACCGCCTCGACCGCGTCTTCGTCAGGGCGGAGGTACTGGTAGAAGCCGCGCCCCTCGTCCGACAGCCGGGAGAGCAGGAAGTGGTTCACCGAGCTGCCGATGCCGAAGCCGAACACCCGCGCGTCACCCCGCAGCCTGCGCGTCTCGGCGAGGATCTCGTCTTCGTTGCCGATGAACCCGTCGGTCATCAGCAGCACCATGCGCAGCCGCTTCGGGTCGCCGGGCCTGGCGAGGGCGCGCCGAATGCCCGCGAGCTGGTTGGTGCCGCCGCGCGAGGGCAGGGCGTTCAGGTACGCGAGCGCCCGGCGCACGTCGTTGGGCGTGGCCGCCAACGGGCTGTCGTGGAACGCGCTCGCGGTGTCGGCGAAGTCGATCAACATGAAGCTGTCGTCGGGGTTCATCTGCTGCAGCGCCTGCGTCATCGCCCGCTTGGCGGCGGCGAGCGGCGCGCCGTTCATCGAGCACGAGGTGTCGATCACGAACACCAGCTCCTTGGGCGTCACCGGCGCGTTCGCGTTCTTGCTCTCGGGGTTGAGCATCAGGGCGAAGGCCCCGCCCGCCGCCAGCACCGCCGCGCGCGCCTGCGTGCCCGAGACGCGCCAACGGACGATCAGATCCTTGTTGGGCAGGGTGTCCATCGGGTTGAGCGCGAGGTTCAGCTGAGAGGACGAGGGACGATCGACCTCGAGCTGGTGCGAGACGCTCCAGAGGTCTTCGATGACCGTGCCCGCGTTCACGTGCACCGCCACCTCGACGTCGCGGCCGCTGCGCGCCTCGGGCGGGGTGATGCGCGAGCCGTCGGGCACCACGTCGGTGTCGGCTCCCGCGCCGCTGCCCTGGGACTCACCGGGGAGCGTGGCGCCGGGGAGATAGCGGGGTCCCACCACCATCGGGAAGTTGAGCGTGTAGACCCCGTCGTCGTAGCGCAGCGGCGCCACGTACTGCAGCGTCACCTTCACCTGCTCCCCCGGCAACAGGTTCGCCAGCGACTGCGTGAAGATGTTCGGGCGCTCTTGATCGAGCAGCGCCGCGCGCTTGCCCTCGGCTTTCGCCTGCTCGTATTGCTGCCGCGCCACCGCGCGCTTCTGAATGTTCGCGCGGATGACGCGACTGCCCGCCGTCATCGTCATGTCGTGCACCGCGGAGTCGTCGGGCAACGGGAAGACGTAGAGCGCCTCGACCGGCGCGTTGAACGGGTTGCTGAAGGTCTGGGTGACGGTGACCGCCTGCATGAAGCCCGTCACCTCGATGTCCACCTTGGTGTGCTGCAAGGTGAAGGGCCGCGCCGGGCCGTCGTTGAGCGAGGCCTCGAGGCTGCCCTGGCCGAACTCGACGCTGCGACCGCGCAGCGGCAGGGAGCGCAGGCTGGTGCGCCAGGGCTCGACCCGCGGCTCCAGGACTTCACGGCCCTGGCGGAGTTTCGGTGTGACGACGGGTTTAAGGGCCAACTGCGTTCGCCCCTCTCCCCGACCCTCTCCCCTTTGGGGGAGAGGGAGGAAGAAGAGTGCGAGCAGGGCGGCCGGCACCAGCACCAGCGCCGCGGCCCGCTGCTTCCACCGTTGATCAGCCCGCTTCGCCGCGTCCCGCGCCCGCAGGCTCCGGGGAGAGGCCGAGAACCGCTTCGCCTCCCCCTCCATCTCGGACAGCGTCGCGCGGCACGCCTCGCACCCGAGCAGGTGGCGGGTGACCTCTGGGCTCGCCTGCCCGGCCAGCAACTGCTCCAGGGCGAACGGGGAAGGATGCACGGCGTCTGGACCTCGGTTCATGCAGGTGAGTTCCCCCAGCCCGATTTCGTGGGAACTCGTCCCTGAATCCAATGTGATACGCCTCACGGGTGCGACTTCCCCAAGGCCTCCTCCTCGCGTTCGAAGGCATCGACGGCTCAGGCAAATCGACGCAGGCCAGGCGCTTCGTGAAGTGGGCCAAGAAGCGCGGCCTCGAGGTGGTGAGCTCGCGGGAGCCGACCGATGGCCCCTGGGGAAAGAAGATCCGCGAGGCGCGCTTCACCGAGCGCATGTCGCCCGAAGACGAGCTCGCCGCCTTCATCGCGGACCGCAAGGAGCACGTGGAGACCTTGATCAAACCGGCGCTCGCGCGCGGCGCGCTGGTGGTGATCGATCGCTATTACTACTCCACCGTCGCCTACCAGGGCGCGCGCGGGCTCGACCCCAAGATGCTGCTGGCGCAGAACCGCGCCTTCGCGCCCATTCCACACCTGGTGGTGCTGGTCGACGTGGAGCCGAAGGTCGCGCTCGACCGCATCGTCTCGAGAGGCGAGGGGACTGATCTCTTCGAGAACCTCTCGGCGCTCACCAAGGTGCGCGAGCTGTTCCTCTCGATGGTCGATTCCCACGTGGCGGTGCTCGACGGCTCACGCGATCCCGACGTGGTGTTCGGTGAGGTGATGCTGCGCATCCTCTCGGGCCCGCTCGCGGGCTTCATCGCCGAGGCCGATGAGTTCCAGGACCTCGCGAAGCTGCTCGAGGAGGACAAGCTGAGCTGGGCGCAAAAGGCCTCACGGCTGGCTGCCGAGGGGTGAGGTCGGCTCCAAGCGCGCGAACGCCCCGCGCCCTGCGCTGTCACTCCCCGGGCTGCGCATCACCAGAGGGACAACAGCTCACTTCGGCCGAAACGCCTCCTTGACCATTTCAGGGGAGAAGCCCTCGCCCATCTGCCCTTCCGAGGCGTAGCGGTAGAGGGCCGCGGTGTAGATGCCGGAGAGCGTTGACCCCACCAGCGCCAGCGCGAGCAACGACACCACGTAGCCGCCCACGGCCCCGGCGATCAGCGCAGGTTGCTGCGAGCTGGCCGTCAGGAAGATGAGGGGCACGAAGGTGAAGGTGAGCGCGAAGACGGCCAGGGTGATCACCGCGCTCACGCCGAAGTTCCCCACCACCTGTTCGCCCCAGGTCTTCTTGAGCAGCTCGGTGCTGCGCTTGACCGCGTCGAGGGGCCCCAGGTTCTCGTTCACCAGCACCGGCACCACCAGGAAGGTGGCCAGCGTCCACGCCATGCCGAACAAGCCCGAGACGATCCGACCCAGCAGGCCCGCCCGCTGCTGAATGGCGCGCAGCACCATGCCCACGGTGGCCGCCACCACCGCGTAGGCGAAGATGACGCCCACCTTGCCGCCCGCGATGCGAAAGCCGTCGGCCAGGGTGGGGTCGCCGCCGCGCAGGCGGATCAACGCCGCGCCCACCAGCGCCGAGTTGCAGAAGAAGATGACGAAGTACGCCACCACGTAGAACGCGAAGGTCACCAAGAGGCCCAGCGGGCCCTGCAGGCGATCGCCCTGCTCGTCGGCGACCAACACCATCGGCGCGAGGAAGCCCGCGCTCACCAGCACCAGGCCCAGCGCGCTGATCAACGGGAAGATCAGCAGCTCCTTGTCCGCCGAGAGGACCTGCGCGCTCGCCTTGGTCAGCTCCCAGCTGTTCGACAATCGACGGAACATGGTCACTCCTGGTTGGTGGGGGAAGGACCGCGAATCTAGCAGCGCCCGCGTTAAGGTCCCGCTCGATGCGCGGCCCGTGGCCACTGTTGGTGTTGCTCGCCGCTTGCGGCAGGACCGAGCCCGTGGGCGATCCTCCGCCCTTGCCCCCGGTGATCGAGCCGGAGCACCCCGCCGAGCCCATCGTCGATGCGGGCGTGTTCGATGCGGGCACCGACTTCATCGTCGCGGGCGCCTGCCAGGGCACCAACCGGGTCTGCCCGCGGGGCTTTCACTGCGAGTCGGGCACCTGCGTGCTCAACGGCGCCCAGTCCGACCTGCAGGTGACGCTGCAGTGGAAGAACGACCCGCGCACGCCCGACGACCTCGACCTGCACCTGCTCGAGCCGCTCGCCGGCGGCGGCGAGTGCGAGATCTACTTCGGCAGCTCGGGCATCTTCGGCTGCGGCGCGGTCGGCACTTTGGACCTCGACGCCAACGGCGCCTGCGCCGACACCGACCCCACCGGGGGCCCGGGCGCGGACACCGAGAACATCATCTACCCCCCCAACCGCGAGCCCCCGAAGGGCCACTACCTGGTGCGGGTGGACTACTGGGGCGAGTGCTCGAACTCGAGCCAGGTGCCCTTCGTGCTCACCGTGCGCAACGCCGGCGTCACCACCCGGCGCGAGGGCCTCTTCCGCGCCGGGGAAGCCGACCAGGGAGAGAAGGGCTCGGGCGTCACCGTGCTGGAGTTCGACGTCCTGTGAAGTTCGCCGAGCACGACGTGCTGCTCGACGGCGTCCGGCATCATTACGCGGAAGGGCCCGACCACGGGCCCGCGGTGGTGCTGGTGCCCGGGCAGTCGATGCCGTGGGAGAGCTACCAGAAGGTGATGCCGCTGCTCGCGCGCCACTTTCACGTCTTCGCGCTCGACGTGCGCGGCCACGGCAAGTCAGAGCACACGCCGGGGCAGTACTCGTTCTCCCGCTGCGGGAAGGACCTGGTGCTCTTCCTACGGCAGGTGGTGAAGAGACCGGCGGTGTGCTGCGGCAACTCGTCGGGCGGGCTGATCGCGCTGTGGGCCGCCGCCAACGCGCCTGAGCTCGTCAGCGCGCTGTTGATGGAAGATCCCCCGCTGTTCACCACCGAGTGGCCTCGCCTGCGCGACGACACCTGGGTGTACGGCTTCTTCGTGCACACGGTGAAGACGCTGCCGGACCTCGCGGGCTTCTTCTCGACCCTCACCATTCCCTCGCAGGGCAAGCTCGAGCTGATGTCCTTCCCCCGGCCGCTGGCGTGGGTGCTGGGCGGGGCGATTCGGCGGCGGCAGGCGCGCGCGCCCGGAGCGCCGGTGGACATCGCCTGGCTGCCGCTGCCGGTGCGGCTCTTCGTGCGCGGGCTCTCAGAATACGACGTCGATTTCACCCGGGCGTGCACCGATGGGCGCATGTGCGACATGGATCATTCCGCCGCGCTCGAGGCGGTGAGGTGTCCCGCGCTGCTCATCCAGGCCGACTCCTTCCGCCACCCGCAGAAGGGCCTCGTGGGCGCGATGGGGGACGAAGACGTGGCGCGCGCCAGAGCCGTGCTGCCCCCGCTGGAGGTGGAGCGCTGGCACAGCGCGCACGTGGTGCACCTGGCCAACCCCAGGCGCTACGTGCAGGCCCTGCAGAAGCTGCACGCGCGGGTCCGCTAAGCACCTTCAACCACACAGAAGATGGACAGGCGGCGAGCCCCCCGAAAAAGAGCGACCGACGGCGGCGCGTGAGAATATGAGCAGCCCGCCCCCGTGTCCGACGAACCCCACCTCCCACGCGTCGATCCGCTCATCGGGACGATGGTCGGCGACTATCAGGTCATCGAGCCGGTCGGCGAGGGCGGCATGGGCGTGGTGTACCGGGGGGTTCAACCGGTCATCAAGAAGCGCGTCGCCATCAAGGTGCTCAAGCCCCAGGTCGCCGGCGACGAGCAGCAGGTGCGAAGGCTCATCGCCGAGGCCGAGTCGGTCAACGCCATCGGCCACCGCGGCATCATCGACATCTTCGGGCTGGGCACGCTGCCCGACGGGCGCCCGTACGTGGTGATGGAGTTCCTCGAGGGCGACCCCCTGGACCTCTGGATGCAGCACCAGCCGGGCGGCCGCGTGCCGCTGCTCACCGCGCTCGAGCTGCTGCTCGAGGTGTGCGCGCCGCTGTCCGCCGCGCACCGCGCCAACGTCATTCACCGCGACCTCAAGCCCTCGAACGTCTTCGTCTGCCGCCAGGCCGACGGCACCCGGTTCTTGAAGATCCTCGACTTCGGGCTGGCCAAGCGCGCGGTGGGGCTCGACGGCAACACCAAGCAGACCAGCCAGTCGGTGGTCTCCGGCACGCCCGACTACATGGCCCCCGAGCAGGCGCGCGGCCTGTCGATCTCGCCGCGCAGCGATCTCTACGCGCTGGGGGTGATGGCCTTCGAGCTCTTCACCGGCCGGGTGCCCTTCGTGGGCGCGACCCCGATGGACGTGATGGTGGCGCACGTCGGCACGCCGCCGCCCAGCCCCAGCTCGCTCGAGCCTTCCCTGCCGCCCGAGCTCGAGGCCCTGGTGCTGCGGCTGCTGGCGAAGGCCCCGGAGGATCGCCCGCAGACGGTCGAAGAGGTGCGCAACGCCCTCGAAGACGTGGTGGTGATGCTGGGCAGCCCGCGCCCGCGCGGCTCGCGCGAGATGCCGGCCTTCGAGCCCTCGAGCCGCAGCTCCGGGTCGCAGCCCGCGGTGCCGCAGGCGTTCTCGCAGACGCCGAACACCGCCACCCCCGTGCCCACGCCGTGGACGCCCAGCCGGGAGCCGCTGGTGCAGCCGCGCTCGAAGGTCTTTGGGTGGATTGGGCTGGTGGTGCTGCTGGGGCTGGGGAGCGCGGGCGCGCTCTACCTGGTGACCCGGCCCGCGCCGGTGGTGCTCGAGCCCGAGGTGGCCCTGGTCGATCCCCCCACCCTGGTGGCCGAGGTCGATGCAGGCGAGGACGCCGCGCAGGGCCTCGACGCCGGCGTGGTGTTGGCGCTCGCCGAGGTCGAGGCGGAGCCCGACGCCGGCGTGGAGGTGAAGGCGCCCAGGGGCAAGCGTGAGCCCCCGCCCGTGCCCAGCTCGAAGCAGCTCAAGGAGCGCATCGACCGCCTCACCGCGCGCGCGAAGAAGAAGCAGGACCTCGACCCCACCGCGCTGCAGTTCCTCGGCCGCTATCGCATCGAGGCCGCGGGCGCGGACTCTGCCGTGCGCCGGGTGAAGCTCGACAAGGCGCTCACCGACTGGGAACGGAACTTCCTCAAGAGGTGACACGGCGGCGCGGTTGGGCTGGGGTTCGCTCCCAAACTTGGAGCTGAGCACCCGCGTTTTTCGCGCAGCGCAGGCACCCTCACGCGAGGTTTGCGCGCGCATCCCCGATTTTCGTGGGCATTTTTGGGTGTCTGGTTTGCAAGCCGCGCTAAGACTTCCCCCATGAAGACCTCCACTCGCTTGCTGATGCTCTCGCTGGTCGTCGTCTCCTCCCTCGCGCTCGCCGACGAGCCCGTCGTCGTCGA
>VFKJ01000459.1 GCA_009885595.1 Myxococcales bacterium
CCACGTACTCGACCGTGAATTGCCCGGGCTGCTGCAGCGTGCGCACCGAGCCCGAGGTGCTCAGATCGAGGTCGTCCCAGAAGCCGGCGATCGCCGGGTTGGGGGTGCCGGTAGCGGGGAAGCCGGCGTTGCTCAGGCACCCCGAGGCGCAGGTGGTGGTGGTGGCGTTGCCCGGCACGATCACCCCGTTCGAGGTGAGCATCACGTGGGTGTAGTTCTGGCCGAACCAGGGGAAGGTGAAGCCGAGCGGCACCAGCACGCCCATGTCGTCGCCGTTGAGCGTGGCCACCACGGTGCCGGCGCTGAGCGGCACGTAGGGCTGCGAGGAGGCGATGATGGGGGGCAGCTGCGCCCACGCGGTGGACGAGGCGAGGGCGACAGCGACAAGGGCAGGGGCCAGCTTCTTCAAGTGATGCTCCTTCGGACTCACGGGGCGCCGCGGCGAAAGGCGCCAAACAATTCGCGCACCATACAGCGTCTGCGAGGGGTCCGCTCCGTTTGAGGTCGGGGGAAAGGTGTGGTCCCGTGCGTTTCCATGGGGACCCGTTTCTTGTGCTGGGGGCTGCTGGTGCCGCTGCTGATGGGCTGCCCGCTGCCCGAAGACCAGTTCGTGCTCTCGGGGAAGGTCGACCCGCGGGTGGAAGTGCGGCTCTTCCGGAACCAGGTCGCCTCGGAGACCCGCTGCGATTCCCTCGAGCCGCTGGCGACGGCGCGCGCCGATGACTGGGGCCACTACGAGTTCCCGCTGATTCGGCAGGAGATCACCCGGGGCGTGGCGCAGCGTCGCTTCTTCCGGGTGGAGGTGGATCAGGGCCCGGCGGTGCTCAGCCAGAGCTTCTGGTTTCCCGACGCCGATCTCGACCTGGGCGAGCTCTCCGCCTCCGGGTCGCCGGCGGCGTGGCGCATCGCAGAGGCCGAGCTGGACGGGCACGTGGCGTGGCGCTCCGAGAGGAGCTGGCTCATCGAGAACGATCGGCCCTTCCGGTGGCGGCAGGCCACCGCGCTGCGGGAATGGCGCACGGTGCCGGTCGACTCGCTGGGCCGCTACGACATCATCCCGGTGGAGTGGCGGCTCGAGGGCGCGTGGGAGGCGGGCGCTGCGCGGCTGGTGACCGCGCCGCTCAGCCGCGGTGCCGAGTGTCCCTTCCTCGACCTCACGCCTTGCCCGCTCACCGACGGCCGCTACGTGCCGTACGTGTTTGCGCCTGACACGCGCGAGCTGGTCTTCAACTTTCATCACGAGGTGCAGCTGAGCCCGCTGCTGTTCCACGGGCTGGCGCTGGCGCGCCCGGCCGCGAAGGTGCGCTTCGACTTCAACTTCGTGGAGGACTTCAGCAACTGGAGCAGGCTGGGCAGCACCACCGTCGATCTCCGCCTGCAGGAGCTGTCGGTGGATCGCTGCAACGAGCCCGGGGTGTTCCTGAGCGTGGCGCCGGGCGGCTTCATCAAGCCCGTGGCGCTGCGGGTGGTGTTCGAGGACGAAGCGTCGAACGCCATCCCGATCGTCTCGTTGGCGGAGATCAGCACCCGATGAGGGCGGCGTTGCTGCTGTTGCTCGTGGGGTGCTCGCCGCCGGCGCGGCATCCGCCCGAGATCCCCGCGCCCCCGGTGCTCGACGCGGCGGCGCCCCTGCAGCACCGGCGGATGTTCAGCCTGCGCGGCAACGTCTCGCCCGAGGCCCTGGTGCGGCTCTATGTGGACTTTGCGTGCGCTGGGCCGGTGTACCTGCGAACGAGTGGGGTGGCCTTGAGGGAGGGCGTGGAGGTGGAGCTGATCATCGGCGTGGACAACGTCTTCTCTGCCGAGGCGGTCTCGCCGGAAGGCGGGGTGTCGGCCTGCTCGAGCCCGCTGACGCTGCGGTACGTGCCCACCCCGGCCCCGGGCCTGCCCTCGGTGTCGGTGACGCCGCAGTCGCCCAGCAAGGAGACCACCTTCACCTTGCGCGGGGCGATCGACGCCAGCGCCCGCGCGCAGCTGCACGACGACCACTGCGGCACCCCGGTGCTGGGCGAGCTGGACGCGGCGGCGTTCTTCAACACCGGCTTCAGGGTGGAGGCGCCGGTCAATGGCACCCGCATCGTGGCGGTGAAGGCGATCATCGACGAGCAGGGCTCGGGGTGCGTGCAGTTGAGGGTCACCAACGATTCGCTCGCGCCGGAGTTCACGGTGCGCCTGGCCTCGCCCACGCCTTCGTCGAACGGCTCCGCGTACGTGATTCTCTCAGCGACCGACGTGGCGGGGGCACAGGTCTACGACGGGCCGTCGTGCGAGGGCACGCCCTTCTCGGGGGCGTTGTTGCCGTGTTGCCCGTCGATCATTCCCTTCCCTCAGACCACCACCACCTTCAGCGTGCTCGGCACCGACGTGGCGGGCAACGCGAGCTGTGCGACCGGGTCGAAGGCCTGGCAGTACGACGCCGCGGTCCCGGAAGCGCAGGCCATCGTGCTCCTTCCCGGCGCTCCGCCGCGGGCCGAGGTGCCGGTGGGGCCCTGGTATGTCGAGGTGTTCGACAACGCAGACTGCACCGCCCCCGCCTCGTGGGCGGATTCCCCCGGGGCGGTGGCTGCCAACGGGCTGTACCTGAGCGCGGTGACCACCGGCTTCGCCACCGCGCGAGGTGTTCGTGCCGACGGCGGCCTCGACCCCTGCAGCAACGCGGTGGCCCTGGGACCTTGAGCCGGAGTACGAGTCGACGCATGCGCGGCGTGGAGCAGATTCCCTGGGTGTACGACGCGATGTGCTTCGTGATGGAGACCACCGGCTTCAAGCGGTGGCGCGATTGGCTGACGGGCGGCGTCAAGGGGCGCACGCTCGAGGTGGGCTGCGGCACCGGGCGAAACCTGCTGCGCTACCCGAAGGACGCCTTCGTGGTCGCGCTGGAGCCGCAGCTCCACACGCTGGCCAGGGCGATGAGGCGCGCGCCGCAGGTGATGTTCGTGCGCGCGAGCGCGGAGGCCTTGCCGTTTCGGGAGGGCGCGTTCGAGACGGTGGTGTCGGGGTTGGTGTTCTGCAGCGTGCCGCGGCCCGAGGTCGGCCTCGCGGAGGTCAAGCGGGTGCTGAAGGACGATGGCCAGCTGCGGATGATCGAGCACGTGCGCAGTGAGGGTTGGTACGGGGGCGTGCAGGACTGGCTGCAGCCGGCGTGGACGAAGGTGGCGGGTGGGTGCCACCCCAATCGGCGCACGGTCGAGACGGTCCAGGCGGCGGGGTTCGAGCTCGAAGAAGAAGGCCGGCGCAGCGACGGGACGATGCGGAGGTTCTCCGCCCGTAAGTCCCCCTCTCCCCCGCGGGGGACCCTTCGACTTCGCTCAGGAGGCCGGGGAGAGGGCAGTCCAAGTCTCCAGTGGAGACATTAA
>VFKJ01000755.1 GCA_009885595.1 Myxococcales bacterium
CTGGGAAAGCCCGCCGGCACGGCCAGGCACACCCTGGACGCGCTGCGCGAGGACCGATGAGCGTCCACTACCTCGAGACCAGTGCGCTGCTGAGCGCCGCCCTGGAGGGGAACAAAGTGGTGTCCCGAGCGCTGGCCTCGGCGCCCTCGCTGATCACCTCGCGGCTGACCTTCGTAGAGTTCGAGCGAGGTCTCCTCCGAAGCCGGCGTGATGGGACCCTCACCAGCGCCGAAGAGTCCAAAGCCCGGCGATGGGCCAGGGAACTCTCGAACGTCTGCTACCTGATGGACCTCGACGCCGAGGTGCTGGAGCGCGCCAAACTGCCTTTCAAGGTCGAGCCGGTGCGCACGCTCGACGCGCTTCACCTCGCGTCGATCGAGGTGCTCGCGAAGAAGCTCGGCTGGCTTGTCGTCGTCAGCTGCGACGATCGAGTCAGGGAGAACGCGGTCGCCCTCGGCTTTCACGTGCTTCCGGGCTGAGGGATCCGAAGATCGGGAGGCGAGCCGACGCGACTTGCGACGGCAAACGGAGAAGCGGTTCGCCCCTCACCCCGACCCTCTCCCCCGTGGGGGAGAGGGAGACAGGCGACGGCCCGCGGCGAGCGCGACGGCGACGCTGATCAACTGCAGCACGCCGGCTGAGACGAAGACCGTGGTGTAGACGGCTTCCCGCGCGTAGCCCAGCGAGAGCAGCGCACCCGACAGCCCGCCCGCGAGCATGGAGCCTAAGAACATGCCCAGGGTGCCCGCCGCGTTGAGCACCGCCATCGCCGAGGCGCGCGCGGTGTCGGGCACCGCCTGCGCCGCCAGGCCTAAGCTCGGTCCGTAGATCGCCGCCGAAGCGAGGCCCGCCACGCAGAGCACCGCGACGATTCCTTCCAGCGGCACGAACGGCAGCGCCACGTAGGAGCCCGCATACAAGAGCGCTCCCAGCGCGATCAGCTTCCCGATCGACCCGATCACCCAGGCGCGCCATCGGCCAGGTGCCCAGCGCGAAGATC
>VFKJ01000322.1 GCA_009885595.1 Myxococcales bacterium
AGCACCGGGCGAGACTTTCAGGACAGGGTCGGGGAGAGGGCTTACCCGCCTCTGGTGTGCATTTCCCGATGCGGAGCGGCCTTGAGTTCCGCGGCCGAGACCGACGGCCCGCGGCCTCCTCTGAGCGCCAGCCTCTCCTCTGCCCCGCGATCCGAGCGCCGTTCCCAGGCAGCCCGAATCAGCACCTCGAGCTCGTCTGCGCTCGCGCCCCCGCGAAGCGCCGCCTTCAGATCCATCCCCTGGGTCGCATACAGGCAGGTGAACCAGTGCCCATCCGCCGTGAGCCGCGCGCGATCACACGCTGAACAGAACGGCTGCGTGGTCGAAGCGATCACCCCGAACGTGCGTCCATCGGGCAGGCGGAACCGCTCCGCCGGAGCGCTCCCGCG
The DNA here is from genome assembly GCA_009885595.1 of Myxococcales bacterium. Lineage (GTDB taxonomy): Bacteria > Myxococcota > Myxococcia > Myxococcales > Myxococcaceae > Archangium_A. The sequence goes on from VFKJ01000322.1 coordinate 390, forward strand.
GCCGGGCAGGGGGGCGATGGCCCCGAAGCGCTGGCTCAACTGCTCCAGCAGTTCCTTCGCGGGCACCACCTGCGCCATCGACCACCGGGTCGCCCCGCCGACGTCCATGTACTCGATGAACCGCAGCTCAGCGTCGTGATCGCCGGCGAACTCGAGCAGCCCTTCCACCTCGTCATCGTTCACCCCGCGGGTGAGCACGGTGTCGAGCTTGAGCCCGCTGAAGCCGGCCTGCCTGGCTGCGGCGATGCCCTCCAGCACCTGCGGCAGCTGATCGCGCCGGGTCAGCCGCAGGAAGCGCGCGCGAGAGAGGGTGTCGAGCGACACGGTCACCCGCTGCAGGCCCGCTGCCTTCAGCGCGTGGGCGTGCTCGGCGAGCAGCACGCCGTTGGTGGTGAGCGCGAGCTCGTCGAGCGGCTTGGCAGCGAGCAGCTTGATCAGCGTCGGCAGCCCGCGCCGCACCAGCGGCTCTCCGCCGGTCAGCCGCACCTTCTTCACCCCGAGGGCGACGAAGCGGTCGACCAGCGAGCTGATCTCTTCGAACGAGAGGATCTCGCTCGAGGGCAGCCACGAGTACTCCTCCTCGGGCATGCAGTACGCGCAGCGAAGGTTGCAGCGATCGGTGACCGAGAGCCGCAGGTTCGTCAGCGGCCTTCGCAGCACATCGCGCGCAGGCTCAGTGCGTGACATCCGGTGCCGCCGCTGCGACCCCGCCGCTCACGGGGGACGAGCCGCTGGAAGGGGTGCCACCGCCCGCGGGCGCCGCGCCGCCAGAGCCGTTCCCGCCGTTGGCCGCTGCCGCCTTGGCTGCGGCGGTCGCCTTCTTCCGCGCCACCATGTCTTCCTTGATCTTCACCAGGCCGCCTTCGCCGATGTCGAGGAACGCCTTCACCACCTGGGGATCGAACTGCGTCCCGCTGCAGCGGCGGATCTCCTCGATGGCGTTGGCGAAGGTGGTGCCCTTGCGGTACGGGCGATCGCTGGTCATCGCGTCGAGGGTGTCGGCGACAGCGAAGATCCGCGCTCCGATGTGGATCTCTTCGCGGCGCAGGTTGCGCGGGTAGCCTTGCCCGTCCCACCGCTCCTGGTGCGAGAGGACG
>VFKJ01000332.1 GCA_009885595.1 Myxococcales bacterium
GGCCTGAAGAGGCGGTTCATCACCACTTCGTTCGAGAGGTCCTGCACCTTGCGCTGCATGCCGCGAGCGCGGTTTGCGATCTTCACCACCTCCGCGCGCAGCAACTCATCTTCTTCGAAGGTGGGGTGCACGCCGGTGAGGAACTCCACGGCTTCCTTGTGCAGGAACACGCCGACCAGCTCGCGCATGGGCGCGGAGAACCGCGCGTAGGGCTCGGCGCCGACGCCGACGTGCTTGCCGGGCTCGGTCGAGTACTCGCTGCGCAGGTTCACCATCACCGCCTGGCGCGTGAGCGCGGCGACGAGTCGATCTTCCTTCGTCCCGGGCGCGGCGCGCGGGAGGTGCTCGAGGTACTTCGAGAGCGGCGTGGTCTGGGCGTTCCACACCCAGGGCGAGTCCGTCAGTCCCTGTCTCTTCGCCACGTGGCCCGTCAGCGTGGAGAGCGCCTCGAGCCGCTCGGGGTCAGGCCCCGCCTGCACGCGGTAGATCGGCTGCACCGCCGGGTTGTCGAACTCGCGCAGCAGCCGCCCACCCTCGGCGTTGCACATGAGGGAGATCTGTTCGTTCCACAGCTCGACCTCGTCGCGCACCACCTCCATCACCGCGAAGGCGAGGCCCTCACCGTCGAGCTGAATCGAGACCTCCTCGCGGCGATACCGGATCAACCCCCGCCGGGCCGCGAGCTCGATGCGCCGCCGCCCCACCTCGCGCAGCAGGAACAGGCTGGTCTCGAAGGGGCGACCCTTGAGCGGACTGGCCGCGGGCTCGTCGATCAACGCCTGCACGTCGCGGAACGAGAGCTTCGCGCGGCTGGCCACCCTGGCCCGCTCGAGGCGGGTCTGCGTCAGCTCACCGTGGGCGTCGAGGTGATGGAAGAAGATGAGCGCGCGACGCGGACCGTCGGGGTTGAGGGAGACCAGCCCTTCCGAGAGCGGGCGCGGCAGCATCGGCACCGAGAAGCCGGGGAAGTAGTAGCTGGCGCCCCGCTTCATCGCCTCGGCGAAGAGCGCGCTGCCCGGCCGCACGTAGAACGACGCGTCGGCGATCGCGTACGCGACCACGAACCCGTCGCCTTCGCGGTCGACGAAGACGGCCTGGTCGAGATCCTTCGAGTACGCGTTGTCGATGGTGACGAACGGCATCGCGGTGCGATCGACCAACGCCGGGTCGTCGATGTGGGGCGCCCTGAGCCAGGCCTCGGTCTCGGCGATCACCTCGGGTGGAAACTCGACCGACAGCTGGAGCGCCTTCGAGATCTCCTGCAGTTCCTCGCGCGCCGTCTTCTTCGTCATTCTTCCATCTCAGTGACCAGCTGATTGCCCTGCTCGAGGAGCTTCGCCACGGCAGCGTGCGCCTGCTCGGTGAGGGCGTCACGATCGTCGGCGGTGCGCCCGGTGGTGGAGAGGGGCTCTCCGATGATGAGCGCCGAGGGCCGCGGGCGAATGATGATCGACCCCTTCTCGAGGATGCGGTGCGTGCCGGCGATCGCCGCGGGGATCAACGGCACCTGCGCCTCGATGGCCATCGCCGCCGCGCCCTTCTTGAACGACCTCAAGATGCCGTCGTCGCTGCGCGTGCCCTCGGCGAAGAAGACGATGCTGACCCGATCGCGCACGGCGGCGGCCGCGTCCATCAGCTTCTCCCGGTCAGACGAGGTGCCGGTGCGTTCGACGAAGATGTTGCCGGCCCGGCGCAGCGCGGGGCCCAGCAGCGGCACCTTGAGCAGCTGCGCCTTCGCCACGTACCGCATGTGCCGGCGGATGTGCCTGAACAGCACCAGGGCGTCGAAGTTCGACTGGTGGTTCACGCAGAGCACGAAGTTGCCCGGGGGCAGGTTCTCCAGCCCGCGGCACTGGGTGCGCACGCCCGAGGTGCGCAACACCGACTCAGCCCAGAGATGAATGGCGCTGTCCGGCGCGCGCTCGTCGACGAAGCTCAGCGCAGAGACGACGGCCGACAAGGACCCGGTGATGCCCACGGCGGCGGCACCGGAAAACGCGCTGCGAAGCAGCTCTTTCGGTTTGGGTGGCACGGGCAAACGCTACACGAAGTCGTCCCTCGACTCCGCTGGGGATGAACGGGACCCCTCAGCAGAAGTCCCGCGCGGGGAAGAGCAGCACGTCGGCGATCTCTTTGGCGCCCAGCAGCAGCATCAGCACGCGGTCCAGCCCCACCGCGATCCCCCCGGACGGCGGCAGCTTCGGCAAGGCCTCGAGGAACCTCTCGTCGAGCTCGAACACCGGCCGGCCCAGCGAGCGGCGCAGCGCCTGCTCCTCCACCAGGCGCTGGCGCTGCTCTACCGCGTCGGTCAGCTCGGAGAAGCCGTTCGCGAGCTCCAGCCCTTCCGCGTAGAGCTCGACCCGCTCGGCCACCCGCGGATCGCCGGGCTTGAGCCGGGACAGCGAGGCCATCGAGGCGGGGTACTCGATCAGGAACGTGGGGCGGCCCATGCCCAGCTTCGTCTCCACCCGCTCGAGGAAGAGGTGGAAGAAGACGTCGTCGAAGTCGGTCGATTCGCCCACGTGCACGCCGATCGCCTGCGCGGCCTTCTTCAGGGAAGGCCCGTCGGGGTGCGCGAAGAGATCGATGCCGGTGTGCCGCAGCACCGCGTCGCGCACGGTCAGTCGCTCGTAGGGCAAATTTGAGAACAGCTTGCCCTCTCCCCGACCCTCTCCCCCGCGGGGGAGAGGGAGAAAGGTGCGCTCCACCGCGGCCAGCGCGCCTTCGAGATCGTCCATGATCGCGTGGTAGTCGGCGTGGGGCCGGTAGAACTCCAGCATCGTGAACTCGGGGTTGTGGGTGCCGGAGATCTCCCCGTTCCGATACGTCTTGCAGAGCTGGAACAGGGGCGGGCTGCCTTCCGCGAGCAGCCGCTTCATCGCGTACTCGGGGCTGGTGTGCAGCCACAGCGAGCGCCGCGCCCCCACGCCCGTCTGCGGAATGAACTTCGCCTCGAACGGATCGATGTGGGGCTCGAGCCCCGGCGTGGGCACCAGCGTGGGGGTCTCCACCTCGAGGTAGCCCAGCCCACCGAAGTGCGAGCGCACCGCCGCGTTGAGCTGCACCCGCGCGCGCGCGGCGCGCCACTGAAGGTCGGAAGGCACCTACGCCCCTCGCTTCTCGAACATGCCCCAGCCCTCCACCACGTGGCCGGCTTTGAGATCTTCGAAGTACCAACGTGGCATGGCCTTGGTCTCTTCCCACGCTGCCCGATTGAAGGAAATGGGCGAACGCAGCTGGAGGGTTACAGTCCTAAGCATGAATTCGCCGCGCATTTTCGGGTTGCTGCTGATCCTCGCCGGGTGCCTGAAGAGCGCGCCACCACCCGACGTGGCGCCGCCGCCACCGGATGCGGGCACCACCGAGGCCGAGCTCATCGCCCCGAAGGTCGAGGCGATCGAGAAGGAAGCCGCGGTGGTGGTGCGCGCCGTCGACGAGGCGTTGTGGACCCACTGGACCACCGGCGCGCCCCTCGAGCTCGCCGCCGCGTCGAAGGGCCACGAAGCGTTGTTCTCGAGGCAGTCGCTCCAGGTGCTGCGCCGCGCCCGCGAGCTGAGACCCTGGGAGAGCAAGCGCATCTCGAACCTGGAGCGCTGGCTGGGGGGCGAGCTGCTCGCGCGCGGCGTGGCCGCGGAGTCCGAGGCGCTGGCCAACCTCGAGGCGAGCGCCACCTTCACCGTCGACGGCAAGGAGCTGCCCTGGCGCGACTTGAGCAAGCTGCTGGTCAACGAGAAGAGCGCGGTGAAGCGCAGGGCCCTGTGGAACGGCTCGCACGCCGCGGCGCTGCGCATCGACGCGGCCGTGCGGCGGCGAGAAGAGAAGAGCAAGGAAGTGCTCGCCGCCCTCGAGCTGCCGGCGCCGCTCGACTTCGCCGCCGAGATGCGCGGGCTCGAGCTCGATGCCCTGCAGAAGTCCGCTGACGAGGTGCTCACGCGCACCGACGCGGAGTGGAAGGCGACGCTCCAGGCCCTGGCGGACGCCGAGGTGAAGCTGCCGGTCGCGGCGCTCACCCGCGCCGAGCTGCCGCGGCTGCTGAAGGTCCCCGCGGTGGTGGAAGCGGAGTTCCCCAGGCCGAAGATCGCCACCCGGGCGGTGCAGACCCTGGGCACCCTGGGCGTGTACGGCAAGCCTGGCCTCACCCTGGACCTCGCGGAGGCGGCGAAGAAGCACCCCCTGCCCCTCACCGTCGCCCCCGCGCCAGACGACGTGCGCGTGAGCGTGAAGCCCGCGGGTGGACTGCGAGATCAGCAGGCGGTGCTGGGCGAGCTGGGCGCGGCGCTCACCCTGCACGGCTCGCGGTCGGGTTCCTTCGCGATCGATCGACTGGGCAACCCCGCCGAGACGCTCCGCAGCAGCGAGCTGTTCGCCTCGCTCGTCACGGAGGAGGCGTGGCTGTCGGCCAACGAGGTGAACAACCGCCCGCAGGTGATCGCCTCCGCCCGGGCGCTGCGCCTCTTTCTGCTCCGGCGCGCGGCCGGCATCGTGCTCGCGAGGCTGGAGACGCAGGCGCTCGCGGACGAGGCCGCCGCCCGCGCGAAGTACGTCGCGGTGATGAGGCGGGCGATGGGAATCACGCTCGCGCCCGAAGAAGGCGCGCGCTGGCGATTCGAGACGGATGATTTCTTGAGGTCAGCCACTCAGCTCGACGCGATGCTGGGCGCCGAAGCGTTGCGGGTGCAGCTGGGTGAGGGGTGGTGGCTCAAGCCGTTCACACCCCTCGCCCCCATTCACTGACTCAGAGTCACTGACTCAGAGCTGCTTCATCAGGTCGGCCTTCTTGCCGTTGAACTCGTCCTCGCTGATGAGCCCCGCGTTCTTGAGCTCCGAGAGCTCCTTGAGGCGGTCCATCACCGAACGCTGGGGAGAGGCGCTGGCCGCCGCCGCCTGCGCCTGGGCCTGCTGGTTCTGCTGCTGGTGCTGCTGCGCCTGGTTCTGGTTCATGAACATCTGGGCCATCCCGAAGCCCATGCCCATGCCCATGCCGCCCAGGGCCTGGCCCGAGCCGCCGCCGCCCTCGCCGCCGCCCTTCGCCATGCCCTCGGCCGCGCCGAGCATCGCCTGGCCTTGCGCGTACTGCTGGAAGCCGCCGGCGAGGCGCGAGTAGGCCACGTCCTTGCTGAGCTTCTTCAGGGTCGCCTCGTCCTCCGGCTTGATGCTGATGGTGAAGTTGCCGAAGCGGACGATCGACACCCCGTAGGTCGCGGTGTGGGTGCCCAGGCCCGCCATCACCTCGGTCTCGATCTCCTCGGTGTACGCGCCCGACGTCACGTCGAGCAGCGGCCACTTCTTCTTCACCAGCAGCTCGGCGATGCGATCGCGGGTGACCTTGAGCACCTGGCTCTTGAACCAGCCGATGAACTCCTCGTTGTCGGCCTTGCGCAGGCCGACCATTCCCACCAGCAGCTGCTCGGGGTTGGTCACCTGCATTGAGAAGTCGCCGTACACCATGGTGCCGATCGCCAGGCCCGTCTCCGGGTCGCGGGTGTCGCCGATGGGGCCGCCGAACTTCACCTGCGGGAACTCGCGGGTGGTGACGAAGTACACCTCGGCCACGAAGAGGTTGCCGCCGGTGACCTTCTCGAGCAGCGACGAGAGGAAGGGCACGTTGTTGGTGTCGAGGTTGTGCTTGCCCGCCCCGAGCTTGCCCGCCACGACGCCGTCCTTGACGAAGATGGCCACTTCATCGGCCTGCACCGTCAGCTGCGTCATCAGCCGGATGTTCCGCTCCGGGTACTTGTAGATGATCTGGTTCTTGGCTTCGTCCGCGCGTGCGATGAAGTTGCGCTGCGCTTCGGACTTCAGCGAGTCGAAGATTCCCATTGTTTTCGCTTCTCCCAGGTGCCCTACGGGTGAACGTGCACTCCGAACGTCAGAACGATCAAAGCAATGCACGATTGCAGAACGGAACCCGTTGATCCATGAACTGATTCCATGAGTAACAGGGGGCGGTCATGAGCGAAGAACTCCACAAGCACGGGCGCTTCTTCGACGTCTGGTCGCGCTTCTACCGCGCGGGCCCCTTCGGCCTCGAGCTGCGGCGCATTCAGCGCCTGGCGATCGAGCGCGCCCGCATCGCCCCCGGAGAGCGCGTGCTCGATCTGGGCTGCGGTCCCGGCGACGGCGCCACCCGCATCGCCCAGACCGGGGGCGTCACCATCGGCCTCGACTACTCAGAGGGCATGCTGAAGACCGCCTCTGCCGTGCCTGCGCTTTCAGGCAGGCTGTTGCGCGGCGACGCCGGCCGCCTGCCCTTCGCCGACGGCAGCTTCGACAAGATCGTCTGCACCAACTCCTTCCACCACTACCCCCAGCACCTCCCGGCCCTGCGCGAGATGCGCCGGGTGCTCAAGCCCGGGGGCATGCTCAGCCTGGTCGACCCCAGGAAGGATCACCTGTTTGGCTGGGCGGCGATCGACCTCATCGAGAACGCGGTGTTCGGCCTCGAAGAGGTGCGCATCTTCTCGGTGCCGCAGTGGTACCGCATGCTCTCCGAGTGCAATTTCAGCAGCGCGAAGGTCGACGTCGGCCCCTGGTGGAGCCCGGTGGAGCGCGCCGAAGTGTTCATTCAGGCGACGGCTTAACCCCAGCGAGACATCAGCCGCTCGCGATCGAACAAACGCCGCGCGCTGAACACGATCGCCAGATCGAGCACCAGCACGATGCCGCCGATGAGCGCGTAGTACTCCGGCCCGGCTTTCAGCACGCCGCCGAACTGCCCCGCGGCGAGCCCCACCAGCGGCAACACGAACAACCCGGCGAGCTGCTGCGCCAGCCGGCTGTCTCCCACCCGCGCGCTGATCAGCACCGCCACCCCATTCCCGAAGAACGCGAACAGGGGCGCGATCACGAACACGCCGAAGGTCCACATCAGGTTGGGAAGAATGAAGTCGTGCGCGAGCGGCCAGGCCACCAGGTCCACCCCGACGCAGAGGAAGAAGAACGCCAGCAGGCACACCGAGACCGAAGGGATGAGCGAGGCGAGGCTCTTGCCGATCACCAGCTCGAGCGGCGTCACCGGGGAGCTCAGCAAGGGCTCCAGCGTGCGCTTCTCCTTCTCCCCTGACACCGCGTGCGAGGAGATGAGGATGGGCACGAACACCGGCATCATCAGGTACAGCACGAACCAGTCAGCGAGCACCTTGTCCACCAGGAAGCGGGCCGCGTTGTCGGTGTCGACGGTGAAGTCGTAATAGAGCGCGATGGCGCGAAAGTTCGGATCGCTCGGGTTCGCCACGTAGGTGCGCACGATGCCCAAGGGCACCAGCACGATCACCGCCGGCAGCGCGAGCATCGACCAGATCATTCCGTTGTTCTTCTTGAGCTCGAGCAGGTCCTTCCACAACACCGCCTTCACCCGGGCGAACGAGAAGTCACTCATGCTTCGTCCTCCTCACGCACCAGCTCGAGGTACGCCTCTTCCAACGGCCGCGCGGCGCGCGCCACCGAGTGAATGCGCGCGCCCGCCGCCACCAGCGCCGCCACCACGTCGGGGGCCTGCGCTTGACTGGCGAGCATCACCTTGAGCTTGTTCCCCTCGTGGTGCGCGGCCGGGGCGAAGGGCAGGCTCGCGAGCGCGGGCAGCAGCGCAGCGGCCTCGCCTTCCACGTGCACCTCGAGCGCGAGCCCTTCACGCCGCAGCTTGGTCAGGGCCGCCACCGTGCGCAGGTGCGACTTCACCACCGCCACCCGGGTGCACAGGCGCTCCACCTCGGCGAGGTTGTGACTGCAGAGCACCAGGGTGCGGCCCTCGGCCGCCAGCTCGGCCACCGCGTCCCGCACCGTGCGCGCCGACTGGGGATCGAGGCCCGAGGTGGGCTCGTCGAGGAAGATGACCTCGGGCTCGTGCACCAGGGTGCGAACGATCGCGAGCTTCTGCCGCATGCCCTTGCTGAACCCGCCCACCGGCTCGTCCTCGCGCCCCGCGAGCCCGAAGCGCTCCAGGTAGCCTTGGGTCCTCTTCCACGCGGCCTTCTCGTCGACCTCGTGCAGGCGCATGAAGAACGTCAGGTTCTCCCGCGCGCTCAGCCGCTCGTAGAGTCCCGGCTGCTCGGTGAGCAGGCCCACGCGCTTGCGCAGCGCCGTGCCGTCGGAAGCGCGCCCCAGCTCGATGCCGCACACCGTGCCCTTGCCGCGGGTCGGCGCGAGCAGCCCGGTCAACATGCGCACCGTGGTGGTCTTGCCCGCGCCGTTGGGGCCGAGCAGCCCGAAGACCTCTCCGGCCTTCACTTCGAAGGTGAGCCCGGTGACGGCGACGCGTTCACCGAAGCGCTTCTCGAGACCCTCGACCACGATGCTCATGTGACCCGAGGTCCGTCCGTCACTCGCCGATGATCACGAGCACGAACTTGTTGTTGAGGTCCTTGTCGACGAGCGTGATCGGCTTGTCGCCCACCGCGCTCTTGAGCATGCCCAGCCGCGCGTGCTCGACCAGGCTCCACTGGCGCCCGGGCTGGTCGGCGTAGTTCTTCATGCCGACCTGCGGGTTGTCCTTGATCTGCTTGACGGTGTTCCGCGAGTAGAAGGTCTCGCCCCGCCAGTTCATCAGGAACGCCGCGATGGGCTCATCGGGCTTGCGCTGCGAGTAGTAGCGCCAGAACTGATCGCGCTGCGTCCAGTGGTGAGACAGCTGAACCCAGTGGCTCCAGTTGAACCACAGCGCGAACGACATCACCGCCGCCAGCCCCGCGGTGAACATCATCGCCCTCGAGCGCAGCATCGCGAACAGGCCGATGGTCACGCCGCCCAGCGCCATGCCCATGCCCATCAACTGCTTGATGTTGTAGCTGCCGAGCACCTTCGTCTCGGTGAGGAACGCGGGGTACGGGCGGTCGTAGTTGTAGACGAAGAGATCGGTGAAGTGTTTGGGCGTGGTCGCGAGGTCCTTGCCGACCAGGATGAAGAGCGGAATGCCGAACAGCAGCACCATGCCGTGCGCGTCGATGCCCTCTTCCCAGAGCTTGTCGATGAACATCCCCATCAGGATCGCCAGCGGCGCCAGCATGGGCGCGGTGTAGTGGTGGAACTTGGTGGCGGAGTCGCCGATGAGCGTCCAGGTCACCACGAACCAGATCACCGCGATGAGGCCGACCCCGTCAGCCGCCGACAAGCCGCGGATCTTGAGGCGGCCCGCGGTGGCCAGCGCCCCCGGAATGATCGCCACCCAGGGGAACATCGCGTAGCCGCCCTGCAGGATGAAGTAGGTGAAGTCGCCGCCCGGGGTGGTGGTGTGGACGCCGCTCCCGAGCCGCGCGAAGTGGTCGTGAATGATGAAGCGGAACCAGAAGATCTTCGACTCGTCGTCGAGCCGCCAGAACGTGAACATCTCGTAGTACCAGGGCAGACACACCGCCAGGAACAGCAGGATCCCCGTGCCCAGCCGCATGTCGTACGCCATGCCGAACACCGGCGGCGGGCGCACCAGGGTGGCCTTCTTGTCCATCCCCAACATCACCGTGGTGACCGCCCAGAAGGCGAGCGAGCCCCACATGATGGCCAGCCACTGCGGCGCGCTGATGAGCGACACGTTGTCGATCACCGGCACCGCCATGAAGGTGGTGTTCCACTTCTTGCCCAGCGCGTACGCGATGCCGCCCACCACCACTGCCGCGCCCAGGCCCGCGACCATCGGCATCAACAGGTGCTTCATCAGCCAGGCGAAGTGCGCGCCGATCGACCGCCAGGTCATCTCGCGCAGCGCGACGTAGAGAATGAACACCACCATCGGAATGCCGAAGCCGAGCAGCCCCTTCGCCAGGGTCGCGATCGCGAAGAGAACGTACGCGCCGTACCACCACTCGCTGCGGTGCCTGGTGGTCTTGTCGAACAGCGCGACGATGGCGCAGGCCACCCCGGCGATGGTGGCGCTGATGATCGGGGTGTCGGTCACGGCCTGCCGCGAGAGCAGGAAGTACATCGGCATGGTGACCATCACCACCGCGGTGGCCAGCGCCGCCCTCGCGTTCACCGCGATCGTCAGCGCGTAGGTCAAAAGGCCGATGGCGAGGATGGAGAAGCCGGCGAACGGCAGCCGGAAGCCCCATTCGGTGAAGAGCGGCAGCGCGTCAGGGCCGGCCGCCACGGTGGCGAACTTCCACGGCAGGTTGACCGTCTTCGCCCACACGAAGAGCAGCAGGAAGAAGGCGCCGAAGAGAATCCCCAGCGCGCCCCAGAACTCCTTGGTGGCGGAAGCCCCCTTCAGCTTGCCCTGGTACAGCGCGAAGCCCAGGCCGCCGAGCAGCGCCGCGAGGAAGAGCGCCAACATCGGCCCCGCCTCTGCCGCCTGCAGCCCCAGCGCCTGCATCCACATGGTGAAGGCGGGCTTGCTGAAGAACCACGCGTTCTCCCAGAACGGGTGCACGTAGTCGTTGCGCTGAATCATCTCGCGCGCGACCTCGCCGTAGTGGACCTCCCACGGATCCCAGAGGCCGACCGCGCCCAGGTAGGGCAAGAGCACCGCCGAGGCCAGCAGCACCGAGACCAGCGCAGCCCTCAGCTCTGCGGGCCACGCGCGCACCTTCGAGAAGATCGGCGCCGTGAGCGCCTCTTTCCCGAGGATGGCCTCGGTGAGGGTCGCCGGCTCATTCGTCGCCACCTGGGTGGACAAAGGGGTACCTCCAGCACTGAAAAGTGAGCGCCGTACGTCGCACGGTTGCCACCCCGAGGCAACGAAACCCAGTGGTCAGCCCTTCTGACTTCCAAACCACGCCAACAGATCTTTGAGCGCCGTCACCGTCACCGGCTTGGGAAGGTACGCGTCCATGCCCGCCGAGAGGCAGCGAATGTCGTCGCCCTTCATCGCGTTGGCGGTGAGCGCCACGATGGGAAGGTGCTGCCCGGTGCTCTTCTCATGCTCGCGGATGACGCCCGTCGCCGTGAGGCCGTCCATCACCGGCATTTGCACGTCCATCACCACCAGGTCGCTCTCCCCCTTCGCGGCCGCCTCCACGCACTCCTGCCCGTTGCTCACCACCTGCACCGCGTGGCCCAGCTTGCGCAAGAGCGCCGCGGTCATCGAGGCGTTCACGGGATCGTCCTCGGCCAGCAGCACCCGCAGCGCGCGGGGGGCAGGGGTCACCCGCGAGGGCATCGGGGGCGTGTGGCTGATCACCACCGAGGGGAGCGGCACCTCGAGCTCGAACCTCGCGCCCTCTCTCAGCGCGCTCTTCAGCGCCACGTCGCCGCCCATCAGCCGCGCGATCCGACGGGTGATGGCGAGCCCCAGGCCCGTGCCGCCGAAGCGCCGCGTGGTCGAGCCATCGGCCTGCTCGAAGGCCTGGAACAGGCGCGCGCGCACCTCGGGCGCGATGCCGATCCCGGTATCGTGCACGGCAAAGCGCAGCGTCCACTCGTCCTGCCGCTGCACGTCCACCAGCACCTCGCCGCTCTCGGTGAACTTGACCGCGTTGCCGATCAGGTTGGTCAGCACCTGGCGCAGCCGGTAGGGGTCGCCGCGCACCGCGCTGGCGAGGCGCTCGTCCAGGCGGCAGGCGATCTCGAGCTGTTTGGCATGCGCGCGCGGCGCGAGCAGCTGCACCACGTCCTCCACCGCCTGGTAGAGGTCGAAGTCCAGCGTTTCGGTCTCCAGCTTGCCGGCCTCGATCTTGGAGAAGTCGAGGATGTCATTGAGAATCACCATCAGCGATTCACCGGAACTGCGGAGCGTGTCGAGACAATCGGCCTGCTCGGCGTTGAGCTCCA
>VFKJ01001027.1 GCA_009885595.1 Myxococcales bacterium
CTGCAGAATCGGAACCTGCCGCGAGGGCATGGCGCTTCCCGAGAAGGCGCAGTCGAGCCCTGCCGTCTGCCCATCGGCTGCCGCGACGGGGGCCACCGACGCCAGCACGTCTGCGTGCGCGCACAGCATGCGGTACGTCATCGCGCCGCCCTGGGAGAAGCCGGTGAAGTGAATGCGCTTCGGATCGATGACCAGCGCAGTGACGATCTGCTGCATGAACGTCCACACCTTCGGATCATCAGTGGAGGGCGTCCAGGTGTGGGTGAGGAGCACCAGGGGCGCGGTGGGCTGCACCACCACGTAGCCCAGCGCCGCCGCGCTCGTCTTCAGGCCGGTGCTCTTGTCTTCGGCGGCCGCCGTCATGGTCGCGCCGTGCACGTCGAACACGATGCCGCAGCCGCCGCTGGTGCACGCCGGAGGAATCTCGACTTCGTAGGTGATCGAATCGCAGGTGAACGAGTGGTAGCCCGCGCTGACCGCGCTCACGCAGCCGCTCGGAGCGACCACCGCGCCCCCGCCTCCGCCCGTCGCCCCGCCACCCGTTCCGCCGCCCGTCACGTTGCCACCCCCGGTGCCGGTTCCACCGCCCGTCAGCGCGCCGCCGCCACCTCCCGTGCTGCCCCCGCCGGTCGCAGCGCCACCGCCCGTCGCAGTGCCGCCTCCCGTGGACGCGCCCCCGCCGCTCCCGGCATCGACGACGGGAGACTGCCCTCCGCACCCCAGGAGCAACGAGAGCGAGACCGCCAGGAAGACGCGCATGGCGCGCTCCTTACGCCATCTACGCCTTCTCGACGAACTGCCTCACCTCGGGCGGGAGCTGGTCCAACACTTCGGGGAACTGCGCCGCGAGCACGTGCGCGACCGCGATGTAGTCGGGCAGTTGAAACCCGTAGAAGGTGACCCGCTCGATGCGCGTGTTCGGGTGAAGCGCGAGGTGCGCCTTGAGGGTCTCCGAGGCCACGCGAATCGGCTCGGCCACTCCGAGATTTCCGGTGCCGGCGCCGAGCGCGACCATCGCCACCGACTGCGCGCCCGCGCCTGGAATGCACTCGACCACGTCCCACAGCCGCTCGCAGGCGAGCCGAATGAGGTCGACCGTGGGGAAGCTCTTCCCGGTGAAGCCTTCGCGGTAGTCCATCACCGCCACGTGCGCGACCCAGACCGCGCGCGGGTGGGTGCCGGCGTGCGTGAGGAGCACCTCTCCAGGCTTCATCGGGCCGTGGAAATGATGCTCGAGCGCGGCGAGCACCTTCTCCTGGTAGCCCTTGCCGCACGCCTGCCGGATCGCCGCGGAGACGCCGGTGCCGAGCTGCGCGTTCGTGTTCGAGGCGTTCACCAGCACCGACTCGTCGCCGTCCGTGAGGCTGCCCTGCTTGATGAAGACCTTCATGGAACACGTCTTAGCGCTTCTCCGTTTGGCGTGATCTGCATGCCTTTTGTCGTCGCCTGCCGATGAACTGGGACCCGCCTGCACCGACAATGGGTGCATGGCCATCGCCCGCGTCACCCGTTCCGTCGCTGCACCCGTTCAGGCTCCTGCTTCGAAGAAGGCCGCTCCCGCTCCCGCCGTCGCGCAGAGGGCGACCGGCTGGACCGCGAAGGTGAGCAACCCGATCGCCCGCATCGGCGACGCGTTCAAGAGCGCGACCGTGCCCTTCGTGCAGGTCCCCGGCCCGAAGATCGACCCGTTCAACGCCAGCAAGGACTGGATGTCGGATCGCGTGTTCAACAAGCTCAAGCCCAACGGGCCCATCGAGACACTCCAGGGTCCGCAGCGCGTCGCCTACGGGCCGCTGCAGGCGCCGCCCACGCTGAAACGCCCGGTGGTGATGATCCCCGGGCTCACCATGCCGGCCAAGAGCTTCGATCGCATGGGTGATCAGCTCGCGACCAACAAGGCCAACGGCCCGGTCGTCGTCTACGTCGCCTCGCAGGACAAGTTCCGCCTCGGAGATCAGCAGGGCCGCGAGGCGACCGCGGCGGAGCTGAAGAGCGCGAAGGTCTTCGAGGTCGAGTACCGCGACCCCTGGGCCTCCCCCACCCTCAAGGCCCCGCAGATCGCCAGGGCCCTCGAGCGCGTCGCCCAGGCCACCGGGCAAGGCGGCGTCGACGTGGTGACGCACAGCGCGGGTGGCACGGACTTCCGGCTCTACCTCGACGGGCGCGACGCCTCGAAGGGTCCGAAGATCGAACACGCGGTGATGATCGGTCCCGCCTCGCACGGCACCTACCTCGGCAACATCGGCTCGGTGGTCGGCAACCCGGTGAAGAACGTCGACGACGCCTCGCGCGAGCTCGCGGTCGGCTCGAAGATGATCGACGACCTCAACGCCACCTGGGGCCGCCAGCGCGGCCAGGTCGCCAGCGGCGTCACCATCATCGGCACCACCGGCACCCCGACCCTCGGCCCGAAGAAGGGCGTGTTCGAAGACGGCGATGGCTACATGCCGTCCGCGCAGCTCGACCTGCCCGGCGCGAAGACCGTGCGCATGGAAGGCCCGCACAACACCCCGCTCGCTCACCTCTGGCAGGTGCAGTACTCGGGCGTGGTGAACGCCGCCTTCGAGGCGCTGGGCAGCTGATCAGCGCACGAAGCGGTTCATCAGCTGCTCCAGCAGCGGCGCGGTGTCCTCACACAACCCGGAGTGCACCGACGACACCTGCACCACCGTGCTGCGCGGCGCGACCAGCCAGTGAAAGCGCTCACTGCGCGGGAGCAGCGCGATCGGCCCCGCGGTGGGCTCCCCGGCGGCGATGCGCGGAAACACCTCGAGGTGCTCGCGCAGCTCGGCGCCATCGACCCCGGGCCACCACGCCCTCAACCTCGCCTCGTCGAGGAGCACGCTGGCCGCGAGGTAGTCGCGCGTCGGGCAGTGAACGATCACCCCCGCATTGAGGAACTCGCCGCGCTCCACCCGCGGCACCACCCGGATGACGGCGTAGTCAAACGAGCTGGGCGCGGGCACGGGTGGCCTCCTCCACGAAGCGGGCGCGATGGGCCAGGCGCGTCTCGAGGAACCGCACGTACGCGGCCTTCACCTCCGCCGCGCTCGCGAAGCCGGGCTCGTCCGAGAGCCACGCGTCCGGCACGTTCGCCACCACCGCCTCCAGCTGCGCGCGCGTCAGCTCGAAGCGCACCTCGGCCAGCACGCTCGCGAAGCGCAGCAGCACGTGCTGCCGAATGGGCGGGAAGGTCGAGCGCGCCGCCTCGTCGGGATCCGCCCAGGCGTGGTGGAAGTAGAGCGAGGCGCCGTGATCGATGAGCCAGAGCTTGCGGTGCCAGGTGAGCAGGTTCGGGTTCTTCGCGGTGCGATCGACGTTGAGCACCAGCGCATCGAAGGCCAGCACCGCGCTGGCGAGCGCTGGGGTGAGCGGGCCCGGCACCAGGGGATCGAACGTGATGGAGCCGGGCAACCAATCGAGCCCGACGTTGAGCCCGCCGCTGGCGTTGAGCAGCTCGCGAATCTCATCGTGCGGCTCGTTGAGGCCGAACTTCGGGTCGAGGTCCAGAAAGACCAACTCCGGCACGGGCAGGCCGAGCGCGCGCGCGAGCTCTCCTGAGATGAGCTCGGCGATGAGCGCCTTCTTCCCCTGCCCGGCGCCCCGGAACTTCATCACGTAGAGGCCCTCGTCTGACGCCTCGACGATCGCCGGCAGCGAGCCACCTTCACGCAGCGGGCGCACGTAGCGGGTGACGCTCAACGTCTTCATCGCGGGTGGTTTCTACGCCGGGTCTCCCTCCCGCGCCCGAAAAGTGGAAGTGACAGACGGCACCTCCAGGAGCGCTTTTGTCACTTCCAGCCTTCCGCGCGGGCCCCCGCGCCACCTTGTCAGCTCGAGAACAGCCTCGCCTTCCAGTCCGGACGGTTGCGTGGGCCCTCGCCGTGCAGTGAGGAGCCCCCATGCTCGTGTTGTTCGCCGTCAGCGCCTTCTTCTGGGTCCTGCAGCTGGTGCTCCTGCTCAGGACGAGGGCGGTGCTGCCGCTGCTCTCTTCGCTTCCGCCCGGTCGGCTCGAGAAGTGGCCGACGGTGTCCCTCGTGGTGCCCGCCCGCGACGAGGGGGCGACGGTGAAGGAAGCGCTGCGGGCCCGCTTGAGCGAGGGCTACCCCGCGCTCGAGGTGGTGTTCGTCGACGACCGCTCCACCGACGACACCGGGGCGCAGGCGCGCGCGCTCGCCGTCACCGAGCCGCGCCTCACCGTCACCCGCGTCGACACGCTGCCCGAAGGCTGGCTGGGCAAAGTGCACGCGCTGCAGCAGGGGCTCTGGGTCGCTCGGGGAGAGTGGATTCTCTTCTCCGATGCCGACGTGCACCTGACGCCGGGCACGCTGCAGCGGGTCATCTGCTGGGCCGAGACCGAGAAGGTGGATCACGTCTGCGCGATGCCTTCGGTGCAGCCGGGCGATCTCCTCACCTCGCTGAGCCTCGCCTCGTTCTTCCGCGTCGTGGTGTTCGGAGGGCGGATGTGGGCGGTGCCCGATGACTCCTCGAAGGCCGCGGGGGGCGTCGGCGCGTTCAACCTCTTCCGGCGCAGCGCGCTCGAGCGCACGCCTGGGCTCGAGTGGCTCAAGATGGAGATCGCCGACGACGCGGCGCTGGGCGTGATGCTCAAGCGCGCCGGCGCGCGGCAGCGGGTGCTGATCGCCCGCGAGGCGGTGTCGCTGCAGTTCTATCCTTCGTATGGCGTGATGGCGCGCGCGCTGGAGAAGAACGGGGCGCAGCTGCCGTTTCTGCCGATGCTGTTCGGGCTGAGCCTGTTGGTGGCGATCGAGTGGGGCTGGCTGGCGGGGCTGACGCCCACCCTGTGGCCTGCGGCGCTCGCCGTCGGGGTCCTCGCGGCCATCGCCGGCGCGGTCACCGCGCGGTGGCTGGGAAACCCCGTGGGGCCCGGGCTGTTTTCGGTGGTGGGGACGGTGCTCATCGCCGCGGTGCTGGCGCGCTCGTCGTTCCTCGCGTGGCGCCGTGGCGGGGTGGTGTGGCGGGGTACGTTCTATTCGACCGCGGCGGTGCGGGCGGGTCGGCGACTGCTTTGATCAGCCCGGCCCCTCACCCTGCCCTCTCCCCGCTGCGCAGGGAGAGGGAAC
>VFKJ01000818.1 GCA_009885595.1 Myxococcales bacterium
CCCGAGCGCGGTCGTCTGCCCGGTGGTGAGCTGGTCTGTGACGCTGACGCAGTGCTGCTCCACCAGGTTGCAGCGCCAGCCGCCTTCACAGCCGCCGTCGTCATTCACGCACGGGGAAGGCGCGCCCACGCCCAGCTGCTGGCAGTTGCGAAGGGAGTCGACCTCCTGCCCGCACTTCCACCCGCTGGGGCAGTGGCCGTCGCTCGCGCACTGCCACTGCTCGACGTGTTGGCCACCGTCGAGGACCAGGTTCTTCTCGAAGCAGCGATCGTCGTAGCCGCAGACCCAGCCCTCGGCGCACTGCACGCCGCCGTCACCGCCGTTGCGATCGCAGGCGAAGGGCCGGGGGAAGTTCTCCAGCTTGATCTCCGTGATCCCGCAGGCCGCGCAGGCAAGCACCGCTGACAGCGCGAGCGCGCGCTTCACGGGAACACCCCCGCGATCATCACGCCGTTGCCGGTGGGCACCAGGGCGACCCCGCCGGCGGTGGGATCCTTGGGGAAGATGAAGATGCCCACGCCAATCAGCGCCGCGCCCACCGCCGCCGCGGTCAGGCCAGCGGCCTTGTTGCGGCCGATCACCTCGACCTCTTCCCGGTACACGTCGAGCGGCTTGAACACGCCGCTGGTCTCCTTCAGCTCGGCGCGCAGCGCGCGCTCCCGCGAGAAGCCGTCGATGGCCACGATGCCGCCGCCCGCGAACACGGTGGCGCCCACCCCGATGAAGGTCCACGGGAGCACCTTGCTGGGCGCGGGCGGCAGCGGCGTGGCGGTGGCCTCGGCCAGCGCCCAGGGGAGCACCGCGGCCAGCTGCTTCACGTCACGCGCGAGCCGCACGCTGCGCGCCACCGTCTGCGCCTTGGCGGAGTCGAGCATCTGCAAGGAGAGCTGCAGCGAGTCACCCAGCCTGGTGAGCGAGGCCTGCAACACGAAGCGGGCGCCGATCGCCCCGGAGAGCTCGGCGGTGCAGCTGCTGTCACTGCAGCCCAGCAGCTGCTTCTGCCGCTCCACGCCCAGCAGCGTGCGGAGGTCGTTGGACGAGATGACCTCGAAGAAGCCGCGGCGGCTGAGCTCCTGGGTGATGGCGTCGCCCAGCGCGACCGCCTTCTCTGGTTCCACGCCCACCGCCTGCACGTCGAGCACGGCCAGCTTGGGTTTGTCGGCCGCGAGCAGGGTCGACAACACCATCACGGAAAGCCACATGGGGTCCCCTCCAGGAGGCAAAAAGTTACGCCCTTTCGGGGCCTTGCGCTGTCGCAAACAGTCCTTTCACCTGTCGGGAGGGACCAGGGGTCAGGCGGACAACCCCTCATGAGCTCCGCCGAACTCGTCACCCTCTACCGTCGCTTTGGTCCGGTCATCTTCTCCCACTTCCTCCGGAAGCTCGGCGACGAGAACCGCGCGATGAAGGCGACGCGCTACGCGTTCCAGGAGCTGCTGGACGGCGGCAAGTCGACCGAGCGGGAGATCGTGCAGTGGATTCGCGAGCAGGAGACCCCCGAGCAGGTCTGCCTCACCGATTCGATTTACTGACTCAAGCCGGCGCCCAGCAGACCAGCAGCACTTACTTCGTGGGGCCGGGCGCCGGCGCGGGCGTCTTGGCGGGCGCCGGCGTCTTGGCGGAAGCGCCGGCCTTGTACGTCGAGTTGTACATGCGGATGAGCTCGTTGGTCAGATCGAGCGAGGCGGGCGCCCACGCCAGGCCCGAGCTGGAACGATCGAACACCATCGTCAGGCCCTCACGCTGGGCGATCTGCCCCAGCAGGGTCTCGAGCTTGGGGAAGATGGTGCCCAGCTCCTTGCGCTCGAGGTCGGCCAGCTCCTTCTGCAGCGCCTGCGCGCGGTTCTGGAAGTCGAACATCTTCTTCTGCAGGTCGCCTTCCTTCGCGGCCGCCACCTTGTCGTCCATGGTGGCCTTCTGCTTGGTGTACGCCTCCACCTCGGCCTTGAGCGCGTTCTGTTCCTTCTCGAAGGCCTTCTGCTTCACGTCGGCCATGCCCTGCAGGCGGGTCTTGGCGGCCTTGCCCTCCTCCACCTCCTGCACCGCGCGCTGGATGTCGACGTAAGCGGCCTTGAACTCAGCGTGGGCGACGCTGCTGACGAGCGCGAGCGCGGCGATGGCATTGCGGAACGACATGATGACCTCCGAAGAAGGGAACCTCTTACAAAAACTCGCGGCCCCTATAGCTGCCTTCCAACGGAAGCACGACGTTCATGTTCACCGCGTCAGCGGGCGTGGGTGGGCCCGGAATACCGGCCCGGCAGCGATTGTTTTTCGCGTCCCCCGCTTGAGGGAGGGGTGCTGGCTGTGGCCTTATTCGCGGCGTCGAGGGGGTTTCCACGTGACGCAGGCCAACAGCTGGTTCGAGCGGCAGCTTCCCGCGCTCCTGATCTCCCGCTTCGACGACTTCCTCGCCGTGCAGGGCGACATCTCCTTTCAGGTTGGGGAAGCGGCGTGGACGCTCACCTTCGGAGACGTGGAAGAGCCCGTGAAGAAGGGCGCCACCCCGAAGGCGGCGCTGCGGCTGCGATTTTCCCCGCCCGCCTTTCAGGCCTTCGTCGACGGCACGCTCGACCCGGTGGCGGCGATCGGCCGGGGCGAGGTGAAGGCCTCGGGGGAGCTCGAGCTCCTGGCGATCCTCGCGACCTTCATGATGCCGCTCCAACGAGATCTGGGCTGGGACGCCGGGTAGGCGCCCACCTCGACGCAGCACCGCAGTTCAACCCGCAGTCCCCCCGACAGGAGTCCTCGATGGCTCGTATTGCGAAGGCTGATGTGAACCGTGCGCTGGAACACGTGGCGAAGCAGCTGGTGACCGCGGGCGGTGCCGATGGCCGCATCTCGCGCGCTGACGTGCAGAAGGCGCTGCCCACCCTGACCAAGGCCGAGAAGAAGCTGGCGGACATCTTCTTCAAGTTCGTCGATCACCGGGACTTCAAGGCCGGCGCGACGGTGACCTCGAAGGACATCGACAAGGCGGTCGCCTACGCGAAGAAGAGCCTGGTCGCGAAGTACGACCTCAACACCAACGGCCTCTCGAAGGACGAGATCACCAAGATGAGCATCACCGGCCAGCGCGCGGTGGAGCTCGCCAAGGCCCTCAAGGCCGCCGGCGTCTCCGCCGGGGCTGACTGAACCTCGCTTCGTTTCTTGATGAACGAGCCGCCTCCGTGAAGGGGGCGGCTCTCTTCATTTCAGAGCTGCTTGTTGGTGGCGAGGTGGCCCGCGAGCGAGAGCAGCAGCTGCGCTTCCTGCGCGTCGGTCACGTGCTCGAGCTCGCGGTTCACCAGCCCGAAGATGGCGGCGATCAACACCCAGAGCCGCTCGGGGCGCTGCTTCGCCTCGGCGAGCGTGCGCTTGATGTCGGGATGATCGGGGTCGAGCAGCACCAGCTTGCGCTTGCCCTCGTACCGCAGCGGCGTGCGCCCTCCAGCGCGGCGCAGCTTCACGTCCTCCAGCTCATTGGGCGTGAGGGAGCCCAGCGCCCCTGAGCGAAGCAGCCGCACCTCGCGCCGCAGGAAACGAAGGCCCTGGAGCTCGGCGGTGCCCTCGGGAGGATCCGCCTCGCGGACCTGCTGCCGCCAGTCCTCGAGCTGGGTGACCTTCCACACCTTCGTCTTGCCGAAGAGCTCCTCGAGCGAGGACAGCCAGGGCGAGTCCCACGAGGAGGTCGCGAGCACGCAGTGGGCGGCACCCTCGGCGCCCCACCCCCTCATCAACACCGCCACCTTCTCGCGCGAGCTCACCTCGGCCGCCACGGCCTTCAGATCGATGCGCTCGCCCTCGACGGTGAGGAAGAACGGCGCGTCGCTGAGCGCGAGGCTGACGCCGGTGAGGCGATCGAGGTGGGCGCTGGTCTCCACGCCCTGGTCCGCGAGGTAGCGCAGCGCCCAGTGCGCGGCGAGCTCGCGGTAGCGCTCGCTGAGCTCCTGCGCGCCTTCGGCGAGCGAGGTGAAGAGCAGCTCGACCTGGGCCTGGATGAGGTTGCGATGCGCGCGCGTGGGCTGCGCGGTGGTCCAGTCGTCGTTGACCACCAGGTCCTTGATGTCGATGACGCCGGCCACGCCGGGCCAGCTGTCTTCGAGCCTCGCCACCGGAATGCCGTCGCGCGCGAGCATCACCTCGCCCTGCTCCAGGCCCGCGCTCAAGGCCAGCTCGCCGGAGAGCGGTCCACTGGAGACGGCGCGCTTCACCAGCGCCTCGCCCTTCCAGGTCAACGACGCCAGCCGGCGCGCGGTCAGCTCTTGCTCGAGGTTCTTCGCGCGGGAGAGCTCGGCGCTGACGTCTTCGCACTGAAGCCCGAGCGTCGAGAGCATCGCGCGCGTGTCCTTCGAGTCGAGCAGCACGCCGCTCACCACCTTCCCGGACCCAGGCTGCGCCACCGGGACGCGGCCCTTGCGCGCCGCGAGATCGATCACCGCGCCGACACAGAGCGAAGTGCCCCCGAGCCCCGCGAACAGCGGCAGCGAGGGCACCAGCGCCGCGAGCGGACCACCGCGGCCCCCGCGCCACCTCACCGCGGCCGCCGCCCAGGCGCGGCACTCGGGGCCCGTGAGGCGCTCGAGCCTGCGCACCAGCAACCTCTCCAGGGCGAGCTCGGTCGCCTCCACCAGCGCCTTGAACGAGGCGTCCCGCCTGGCGGCCGTCCAGCGCTCGTCGGGCTTGAGCGCGGCCGAGTCGACGCGCGCCACCCCGCCCACCTCGTGCTTGCTGGTCCAGGTCTCGAGCAGCATGCGCTGGTGCAGCACCTCGATGCTGAGGACGCCGTGGGGCATGAAGGGGAGCGCCACCTCGCCTTCGATCGACGGCCCGCGCACCGGCTCGCGCCACTGGCTGCGCACCGGCGCTTCGAGCGTCTCGAACCGGGGCCGCCGGCGAATCGACTCTGCCAGCACCAGCGCGGGCGTGACGTCGTTGAGGACGAGCCCGAGCGGCGCGGCCCAGCGCTCCTCGTCCAGCCGCGGCCACCACGCCACCCGAGCCTCCTCGAGGAACCTGCCGCCTGGCCCGGTCAGGTCGACGTGGCCGTGCGCGCGCTGCATCGTGACCAGCGCCTGCACGGAGAGCGGGCGACCGTCGCTGGTGCGCAGCAGCGGCGCCGCCAGCAGCGGGTGTTCGGTCGTGGGCGCGTCCGCCTTCTTCTTTCCCTTCTTCGCCTTCTTCTTCCCCTTCCACTGCCAGGCGAGGGTGGAGGCCACCCAGAAGGCGAGCTGCACCAACTCCGGAGTGGTCGGCTCGCCTGCGAGGCCCGCAGCCATTCGCTCCGCCGCGCCGCCGAGCGCGTCGATGACCTCGGCGAGGTGCTCGTCTTCCACCACGCCGGTGAAGCCTGGCTTGGGGGTGAGGCGGGGCGAGTCGATCGCTGCGGCCAGCGGCGCGGGCAACACGCCTTCGAGGACACACAGCGGTTTGTGATCGATGAAGAGCTCGAGGCGGCCCGCGCCGGGGCCGGCCACCACCAGCTCGCCGGTGAGGCCGCGCTCCGACACCCGCTGCCGCCAGGGTGACTTGACCGAGCAGACCACCTCGCTCACCTTCGCCAGCGCCTCGCGCTTGCGCAGCCCGAGCAGCTGGCGGGAGAGCGCGCCGCCGACCTCCTCCGCGCGGCGCCAGCGGCCCAGGGCCAGCTTCACCGCGGGCTCGGCGGCCACCACGATGGGCCTGCGGTTGGGCAGCTCACCTTCCATCGGCACGCTCACGAACTGAGGCGAGTCGTGATCGAGCTCATCGACGCTGCGCAGCTGGCCGTCGGTGCAGGGGAAGATCGGCCGCGCGAGCAGGGCGCTGGCGTGCGCCTCGGGCAACGAGAGATCGATGGAGTGCGCGATCGCGAGCAGCAGCGCGCGCTGCGACTCCGGGTCCTCGGTCACAGCCGTGAGCGCCTGCTCGATGACCTCGTGCATCGCGCGCCGCACCACCTCACCCAGCTCGCGCAGCTGGTCGCCGGTGAGCTCGCGGGCGGCGTTGGGCTCGAGGGTGCGCGCGGCGAGCACCACCTCCAGCGGGAGGGCGCAGGGGATGAGTAGCGGCGAATACACGCGGCCCTCGAGGTGCACGAAGCCCGAGGCTTGATCACCCAGTCCCCGGCGAAGCCCCGCGAGCACGGTGAAGTTCTCCTCCTCCAGGCGGCTCACCAGCGAGAGGCCCGCGGGCAGCTGGAAGTCGGCCTTCGGCAGCGCGGCGAGGCGGCGGCGGGCGTCGAGCGCGGTGAGGACCGCGGTGGGATCCTCGGGCAGCTGGCCCAGCACCTCGCCCAGCACGGCGGCGAGGGCGGACGGCTCGATCAGCACCTCCATCTCCTGGGGCACCTGGATCCCCGAAGTGGCGAGCACGAAGAAGTGACCCTCGCGTCGCACCTGCGCGTGCAGCTGCAGCAGCGTGCGCGGCCCATGGGCGCCGTGGAACACCGGCGCGCTGGCGACGGCGCGGGTGAGCTCGTCGAGGTTTCCGGGCTCGAACGCGTAGAGCTCCTTCTCGAGGAAGGCGCTGAAGAAGAGGTCGGCGCTCTCGCTCCAGTCCGCGCGAGGCACCGCCAGGAGCGCCACCACCAGGCGGCGCTGCGCCTCGTGGACCGCGGTGAGGACGCGCTTGAAGCCCGCGTCGCGCGTCACCGCGGTCCAGCGCGCGTTGGGTGAGAGGGCCTCGCAGTCCACCGAGGCGACGGCGTGTTGGTAGCGCGCGCTGAGCTCGGTGGTCTCGAGCACCAGGCCAGACTTGAGCAACGTGAGCTCGAGGCGCGCGATCGCCTCGACGGGAATGCCGACCTCGCCCCGCAGCCCCTCTCCTTCCACCGGGACCTTCGCGATCACCCCGTCGACCGTCGGGGTGCGACGGGGACCTGCGAGGCGCCCGCGCACCTCTTCTTCGTTCCGCAGCTGGGTGCTGACGTCTTCCAGCTTCTTCGGGGCGAGCTTCCTGAGGATCTCGACGTGCGCGGGAGAGAGCAGCAGCACCCGCGAGCCGTCCAGCAGCCCAGCGGGGAAGCGGCTGTTGACCACGCGCCATCGGGGTTCAGCGAGCAGCGTCGCCAGCGAGGCAGCAGGCCCCTCGAGGCAGGGAAAGAGCGGGGCGGCGCGAAGGGGGCCGGGGAGCTCGGTCGGGGCCGTGCCCCGCAACACCACCAGGCGGGTGAGGAGATCGAGCGCGTGCGGCAGCACCTCGGGCCGGGGAAGCGCCTCGCACAGGGCGGTGACCGCGGTGGTCTCGACGTACTTCGAGACCAGGCCCAGCAGCTTCTGCGAGCCGTCGTCGGTGAAGAAGCCGTCGCCCAGCGGGCGATTCCAGTCGATCACCGCGCGCAGCCGCAGCGGCGCGAGCGAGGGCAGCTCGCCCGACTCGATCAGCCGGCCCTGGTGGAGGATGCGCACGAAGGCGCCGTTGCCGCCTTGCTCGAAGCCCACCTCGCCCACCACGGCGGTGGCCTCGACCCGCGCGCGCGCCACCCAGGGGCGGTTCGGCAAAACGGGCGACTCCACCTCCATGCGCTGGTGGCGCGCGCGGTTGAGGGCGATGAGCTCGTTCTTCTTCACGTGCGCCTCGACGTCGACGCGCTTGCCGGGCGGGAGCAGCCTCTCGAAGTTCGCCTCTGGCAGGAGCAGCACGGTGGGCGGGGGGAAGGAGCCTTTGGGGTACTCGCGCGTGGCGATGTTCACCCGGGTGTGCTCGCGCGCGTACTCGGCCAGCTCGGCGAGGGAGAGCCACTCACCTGCGGGATCGGGAAGGAGCGGCAGCTTTCCGACCGCCTTCTTCGAGGGCTCGTCGAAGTCGTCGGCGAGCAGCCGCTCGATGAACGACTGCCGCCAGGCTTCGTCTTTGACCAGCTCGCCTCCGTGGGCTGCCAGCAGCTCGCGGGAGACCTTGCGCAGCGCGTGCAGCGCGTCGGCGAGGAGGGGATCGTCGTCGACCACGTCGGAGCCGGAGGCGTTGCGGCGCAGTCCGTCGGCGCGCAGCCTCGCGTGCACCTGGAGGCCAGGCAGCTGCTTGCTGCGCTGCGCCACCAGCACGCCTCCGACGTCGAGGTCGAGGGTCGAGGTCTTGAGGGGAGCACCCGGGGGCAACCAGACCTCGAGGGTCCAGCCCTCGCCCGAGAGTTCCTTGCTCACGACCGGCGCGGGCGGGGCCCGCCTCACCGCCTTGCCGTTGAGGGAGAGCTTCGCTGGAAAGGCGAAGGCGCGATCGGTGATGGCGCGCGCTTCGGGCGAGCCGCGAAAGAACGCGGCGGTGACGCGCCAACCGAAGGCCTTGCGCAGGTGGAGGGTGGTGAGCTTCCCAGGCTCCTCGGTGAGCTCGACCTTCTCGCCCTCGAGGGTGAGGGTGAGCCCGCCGCTGTGCACCTTCACGAAGCGCGCGCTGACGCCGAGCGCTCCGGCGATGCCGAGGGAGAGCAGGCGGGTGCGCTGCTCGTCGGGGGTCTGGCTGGCGTTGAGCGCCTGCTCGAGCAGGTGCTTCATCAACTCCTGCGGGAAGGGCTTGCCGTCGAAGGAGACCTCGACGTCGTCGGAGTCCGTGCGCACGTCGACGTTCTTCGCGCCCGAGAGCGCCGCGGCGCGCAGCACCTCGAGCACCCAGTGGGCGGGCTCGGCGAAGCGGAAGTCACGCAGGCGCTGCAGCGCGCGCGCCGAGTCGATGCGGATGCGCCCCTCGCTGACCTTCTCGCCGCCCTGGCGCAGCGACTTCTCGAGCTCACTCCTGTCTCCCTCTCCCCCGCGGGGGAGAGGGTCGGGGTGAGGGGATGGATCTCTCACGTGAGCGCCCACTTCGTGAGCGCTTCATCGCGCGCGGCATCGAGCCGGTTCGCCTTCACCAGCACCAGCCGCGCCATCAACACCGCCGCCAGCCGCGGGGAGCGGGAGAACAGCGGGGCCGCCTTGGCGATCGCCTCGTGCCCCAGGTTGAAGCACAGCAGCCCGGGCGTCTTCCGCGCGAAGACAGAGCCGTTGACGACGCTCTCAGGCGCCGGCCACGAGAGGCCCTCGAGCATCACGAAGGGCAGCTTCGAGCCCGCGCCGCGCACCTGCGAGACCTCCACCTGCGCCAGCCCCGCCCCCGCCTCGCGCAAGAGCGTCACCAGCGCGCCGGCGAACTCCTTGGGGGTGGGCACGTCCGGGGGCGCGGCGTAGCTGAAGTGTTCATCGGCGATGAGGGTGCGCTTCACCTTGAGCACCTGGGGAAGGGTCATCGCCAGCGACACGTTTTGGGTGAGCTCGACGACCGGCCACTTCGCGGCGAGCAGGCGATCGACCAGCGGCGTGCGCGCCTCGGAGACGGTGAGGAACCCCGTCTGGGCGCAGTTCGCCACCAGCGCCTCGTGGGTGACGCTGCCGCCGCCGCACAGCCGGTAGTACAGCTGCTTCGGCTTGAGCCGCGTGCACGCGAAGAGAAACAAGGTCTCGAAGTCCTCGGCGCCCTGCTTCTTCTCCGCGGCCGCGCGCAGCTCTGCGGGCAGCTGGGGGAGCAGCTTGTCTTCCACCAGGTCGCGCGCGAGCGACATCGCCCGGGAGAAGTGGCGATCGCGCCGCACGTTGTCGCGGGTGAGCGTGTGCTCGAGGTAGCGCGAGACGATCTTCATCGTCACCCCGGGCTCGAGCGGCTCGGTGGTCTCCAGCAGCGTCAGCCCGCGGTTGTACATGCCCGTCACCGGCGGGTGGGTGCGCGAGGGACCCGCGATGATGTGGGTGCCATCTTCGACGTGCTCCACCTGGAAGGGCGCGTCGACGGCGATGGGCTCGCGCACGGGCCGCGGGGTGGGCGGTGGGCTGCCATCTGAGGCGCCCGCCGCGAAGGTGACGTCGACGTCGGAGTGGCGGCACCAGCGAGAGAGGGACTCCCTCGACCTCTCCACGAAGACGTCGAAGTCCTGCGGCCCCATCGCCTTGTGCAGGGTGACGCGCGTGCCCTCGAGCGGCTCGGGGAGCCTGAGCAGCTCCCAGGTGGTGTCGGCGCGAAAGAGCACGCGCCAGAACTCGCCATCGCGCCCGGTGTCGACCGTCACCACGTCGGGCTTGCAGGCGAAGATGCTGACGAAGCCGATGCCGAACTTTCCGATCTTCGTGAGGTCGTTCTCCTTGGTCGAGCGGAACTTGGTGACCAGGTAATTCTCGATCACGTCGCGGTTCATCCCCTCGCCCCAGTCGCTGACCGAGACCAGCAACAGGCCCTGCTTCGGCCCAGGCCGGTACGAGAGGCTCACCTCGATGCGGGTGGAGCCGGCGTCGATGCTGTTCTGAATGAGCTCGCGGTAGAACGCGAACGGATCGGTGAACTGGTGGACGAGCTCTTCGACGATGCCGCCGCTGGCGTTCACGGCCAGGCATCAAACCGCACTGCGCGCGGAAGCGTGAGCTGGAAGGCGGTGTGCCGGCCGCAGCCCCGAGTCAGCGCTGCTTGCGGTTGTGCTTCGTCGCCGACTGGGTGGTGACGAGGTTCCCTTCGAGCGCCGGCGGTGGCGCGCCCTTCTTCGTCTGCGCGGTGAGCCGCCGATAGAGGTCGTAGTTGCCCTCGTGGCGCACCACCTTGCCCTCGCCTTCGAACACCAGCAGCGCGGTGGCGACCTTGTCGAGGAAGTAGCGATCGTGGGTGACGAGGATCACCGCGCCGGTGAACTGCATCAGCAGCCGCTCGAGCACGTTCAAGGTGACGAGATCGAGATCGTTGGTCGGCTCGTCGAGCACCAGCACGTTGGCGCCCTCGAGGAAGAGGCGGGCGAGGAGCAGGCGGTTGCGCTCTCCGCCTGAGAGGCCCTTCACCTTCATGCGCTGCATCGGCACCGGGAAGAGGAGATCGTCGAGGTACTCGGCCAGGCGCATCTTCTTGTCGCCCAGCGTCACCCAGTCGTCGTCCCACGCGGCCTCGTAGACGGTCTTGTCTTCGTCGAGCGCGGTGCGCAGCTGGTCGTAGTGCACCACCTTCGTCTTGGGTCCCAGGCGCACGGTGCCGGAGTCGGGCTTGAGCTCGCCTAAGAGCGTGCGGATGAGGGTGGTCTTGCCCGCGCCGTTCTTGCCCACCAGGCCAATGCGCTCGCCGGGCTGGAGGATGACGCTGACGTTGTCGAGCACCTTGAGCTCGCCGAACGACTTGCTCACGTGCGTGGCCTCGATCACGGTCTGCGAGAGCCGGGGCGCGGAGGCGAGCTGCAGGTCGGGCACCTTGGGCCGCTGGAAGCCTCGCTCGCTCAGCAGCTTGCGCGCGCGCTCGATGCGGGCCTTCGACTTGGTGGCGCGGGCCTTGGGGCCCTTGCGCAACCAGGCGACCTCCTGCGCGATCCACATCTGGCGTTTGTGCTCGCCGGTCGACTGATCCTGCAGCTTCACGAACTTCTGCTCGAGGTACGCCTCGTAGTTGCCGTAGTAGCTGACCAGCCCGCCGGGCTGCTGCTCGGAGACGTGCGGCTCGACCTCGATGATCCGGTCCACCAGCCCGTCGAGGAAGTAGCGATCGTGGGTGACGAGCAGCAGCGCCGAGTCGCGGGAATCGAGCTCGTCCTGCAGCCACTCCACCGTCTCGGCGTCGAGGTGGTTGGTGGGCTCGTCGAACATCAAGAGGTCTGCGTGGGTGAGCAGCGCGCGGGCGATCGCCACGCGCTTCTTCTGGCCGCCCGAGAGCAGCTCGATGGGTTGATCCCAGGTGGCGGGATCGACCCCGAGGCGGTCGAGCAGCTTGCGTGACTCGAAGGCGGTGTCCCAGCCGCCGAGGTGATCGATCTTCTCCACCAGCACCGAGAGGCGCTCCAGCACCTTCTCGTCGTAGGTGTGCTCGAGCGACTCGGACAGCTTCGCGTGCTCGTCGAGCGCTTCGCGCAGCGGGGCCTGGGCCACGGAGAGCTCGGTGGAGGGCGTGGACCCCGCGGGGAAGACCGGCTCCTGGGCGAGGTGGCTGGTGCGCATGCCGCGCTGCACCTGGATGGTGGAGGTGTCGGCCTTCACCTCGCCGGTGAGCACCTTCATCAGGGTCGATTTCCCGCACCCGTTCACGCCGACGAGCCCGACGCGCTCGCCTTCCTCGATCACCAGCTCGAGGTTGGAAAAGAGGGTCCGGCTGCCGAAGGAGAGAGTCAGGTCAAACGCACGAAGCAACGTCACCGGCGGGCCTGTATCTCACTTGGGCTCCTGACCGCTCGGAATGCGTTCCTGTTGAGGTCCCTGAAGCCCGGGAGGGCTCCAGCTCTGGACACCGCGAGCGGGCCGGGCGAACTTTCGGCCCATGCGAATCCTTGGACTGGTCGTGGTGGTGGTGGCGGCGGCGGCGTGCACGCCTGCTGGCGGGACCGACGCGGGCAGCGGGGGCGGGAAC
>VFKJ01001172.1 GCA_009885595.1 Myxococcales bacterium
CGAGGCGGTGCGCGCCTTGCCGATCAGCGCCGGGGGGGGCAACTCGGTGATGCCGTGGTGGGCCTGGTCGCGCATGCGCGACGAAGAGCTCGGCGCCATCTACGACTTTCTGCGCACGCTGCCCCCCTCGCCCTGATCTCCCTCTCCCCCGCGGGGGAGAGGGTCGGGGAGAGGGCTTGCCGAACTACTTCGCGAGCATCCCCGCGATGACCTGCCGGGCGATGGGGTGCAGTCGCGAGCTGTTCTTCTCGAACAAGGTCTTCGCGAACGGCCGCGTCGACGCCCGCCCGTGCAGCGCAGCGAACAGGGGCTTCAAGTACTTCATCCGCCCCACGCGGCCGAGGAACGACTCCACCTGCGGCAGCATCGCGTCCGAGCCGGACTGCAGCGACAACAACAACCACGCCACGTGCACCTCGGTGTTCTTCGCGCTGGAGAAATGAAACCGCTCATCGAGCGCCGAGAGCTGCGCGGCGCTCAGCGTGCGCGGGCTCCACTCGAGGAACAGCTGCCACTCGATCGCGCTCCAGCCCGCCACCGCGCTCGCCTCGGGCACGGTGCCCGCCAACGCCTTCACCGCGTCGAGCCGGGCTGACTTCGCGCGCGGCGCGTCGGCCGGAATGCCGGGCTGATCAATCCACTGCGGCGCGTTCACCTTCGCCAGCAGCCCCGGCGCCAGCTGCTCGCAGTGCGCGATGAAGTCGTCGGTGTTCACCGAGCCGAAGCGGTGCTTCTCGAGCCAGCCCTGCAGCAAGGCGTCGAAGCGCTCGCGCCCCGCGGCCGCCTCCAGCGCGCGCAGCAGCAGGTAGCCCTTCTCGTACGGCACCACGCTGAAGGCCTCGTCGGGGTCGATGCCGGCGAGCCGGGTGCGCAGCCTGGTGAGCTCGGGCGTGCCGGCCTTCTCGAACCGCGCCACCGCCTCCTCGAGATCATTCCGGCCCAGGGCGGCGTGCAGTTCGGCGTTCTCGTGCCCCTCGAGCGCCTCGAGAATGCGGCGCTCCGCGAACACGGTGAAGCCTTCGTTGAGCCAGAAGTGCTCGGCGTTCACGTTGGTGACGAGGTTGCCGGTCCAGGAATGCGCCAGCTCGTGCGCCACCACGTTCACCATGCTGCGATCGCCCGCCAGCAGGGTGGGGGTGAGGAAGGTGAGGCGCGGGTTCTCCATGCCGCCGTAGGGGAAGGAAGGCGGCATCACCAGCAGGTCGAAGCGCTCCCAGTCATACGGCCCGAAGAGCGACTCCGCGGCCTCGATCTGCCGCTCCACGCCCTCGAATTCCCACGCGGCCGAGGCCAGCAGCCCGGGCTCGCACCACACCCGCGAGCGCGGCGAGAGGTCCTTGCTGGCGAGGTCACCCACCGCGAACGCGAGCAGGTAGGGCGGAATGACCTGCGGCATCTCGAAGTGGAAGGTGGTGCGCCCGCCCTTGCTCTGGCTGTTCTTCGGCGCGGCGGCCATCACCGCCACCAACCCCGAGGGCACGTTCATCGACGCGCGGTACGAGACGCGGCGCGCGGGGCTGTCCTGGCAGGGGAGCACCGAGCGCGCGTGGATCGCCTGGCACTGGCTGAACAGGTACGGCTGGTTTCCCCCGTGCGTCTGCGAGGGCTCGAGCCACTGCAGCGCCGACGCCTCGGGTCCCGTGCGGTACTCGAGGCGCACGCCCGTCGCGCCCGCGGGCACGTGCACGCGCAGAGGCGTTCCCAAGATGGCGTCGGGCGGGAGCGCTTCCCACTTCAGCGCCGCCCCGGAGAGATCGGTCACGGTGCTCACCTCGAGCGCGCGGGCGTCGAGGTCGAACGGCGTGGGCGACTTCGCCGCCTCCTTGAAGTGCAGGCTGACGGTGGCGCTGAGGCGCTTGCTCTGGAAGTCGACGGTGGCGTCCCACTCGAGGTGGCGGGTGGTGGGCTGGCTGTCGTCGGTGACGGAGTGCGGATCGGGTCGGGCCATGCCCGGGTCATACACCCGGCCGAAGCGTGAGCGCGAAGTCGAGCGCGTCCATCAACTCGTCGATGCGAATGGGCTTGGTCAGGTAGCGAAGGAAGCCGGCCTTCATCCCCTTCGCCACGTCCGAGGGCATGGCGTTGGCGCTGAGGGCCAGCACCGGAATGTGCTGGCTCAACGGGCCGCGCCACCAGCGCCTTCACCAACTGCATGTTGGCCGGGTTGTCCTCCACGTAGAGCACGGTCCGCTGCGCGGCTCCCTGCGGGCGCGCGCTGGCCTTTGCCGGCAGCGGGGCGCTGCTCTCCACCGCGGGCGGCGGCGCGCTCGCCGCGCTCAGCTCGAACCAGAACACGCTGCCCTCGCCCACCGTGCTGCGGGCGCCGATGGTGCCGCCCATCAACTCCACCAGGCGCTTGCTCACCATCAGCCCGATGCCGCTGCCCTCCTCGGGCCCGCTCTCCCGTCCCAGGCGATTGAACGATTGGAACAGCTGCGCCATCTTCTCTTCCGACAGCCCGTCGCCGGTGTCCCGCACGCTGATCCGCACCTGCTCCGGGCTTCCGCCCGTCACCACCAGCACGGTCACCGCGCCGCCGGGCTTGTTGTACTTGAGGGCGTTGGTCAGCAGGTTGACCAGCACCTGCTTGAGGCGCTTCCGGTCTGCAGAGATGAAGCAGGGCGCATCGAGCACCGGGAAGCTGATGGGCAGGCCACGCTTCTGGGCCTGCGGTTCGATCATCGCCTGGCAGTCGGCCAGCACCTCGGCCACCGAGACCGGCTCGAGCGCGAGGGCCACCTTCCCCGACTCCACCGCTGCGAGGTCGAGGATCTCGTTGACCAGCTCCAGCAGGTACCACCCCGCCTTGAGGATCTGCTCGAGGCTCTCGTGCTGGCCGCTGGTCGGCGGCGGCGCGCTCTGTTCCATCAGCTGCGCGAAGCCGAGGATGGCGTTGAGCGGAGAGCGCAGCTCGTGGCTCATGTTGGAGAGAAACGCCGACTTGGCCAGGCTGGCATTCACTGCCACCGACTTCGCCTCTTCCAACTTCGTGTTCGTCTCGTGCAGCGCCTGGTCGAGCGCCTTGCGCGCGGAGATGTCGGAGAGCATCACCCGGTACACCTGGGTGCCCTCGGGATCGAGCCCGGAGCTGGCGGAGAGCGAGGCCCAGAAGGGCACGCCCTCGGGCCTGGTCAACCGCACCTCGCAGCTCTGCGGCTCGCCGGTGCGCAGCAGCCGCTTCCAACTCAGGAAGAAGAGTTCCTGATCAGCCTTGAAGATGAACCGGCTCAACGACCGCTTCACCACCTCGCCGCGGCCCACCCCGAGCAGGCCGGCGACGGTGAGGTTGGCCTCGAGGATCACCCC
>VFKJ01000586.1 GCA_009885595.1 Myxococcales bacterium
CACCGAGCTGACGGTCACCGGGCGCGTGGTCGACCGGGATGGGCGCCTGGTCCGTGCCCGGGTGCGCCTCACCCGCGCAGCCACCGGCCCCGCGCCGGCCCAGGCCGCGCTGCAACAGCTGCTCCTCGAGCTCCAGCTCGACGCGCTCCCGGTGGTGCTCACGTCGCGGCCGGTCGAAGGCCGCGCGCCTCCGCCGCTTCCTGAGCTGTCGTCCGCGCCGCGCCCTGTTCGGGTCGCCGCCTGGGTGACGCTGGGAGCGGCCATCGGCGCCGCCGGGGCCAGTCTCGGGTTCGGGCTCAGCGCGGCCACCCAGCTGCAGGGCGATCGTTCGGCCACCATCGCGCTGGGCACCGGCCTGGGCGCGGGCGCGCTGCTGGCCACCTCGTTGGCGCTGTTCTCGGTCTCGGGGCCCGTCACGATCGCGGCCGGCCCCAGCGCCGGCGGTGGCGCCGTGTTCGTGCGGGGGCGGTTTTGAAGCGCACCCCCGCCGCGCCGGAACCGAGCTGATCAGTCGGGAGCCCGAAGTCCCTCAGCCCACGGTGGCGTCCATCAAGGTGAAGGGCCAACTCCTTCAATACGACGCGGATCCAGAGCGCGGCGCGCCTGGCCCGCTCTCCAACCCCCGAGGCCCGCTTCGTGCTCACCAGGGCTGCCATGAACAGCGCGCCCGCCGCCTCTGCCCCGAACCTTCATCTCCCTTTCGTTCAGTCCACCGCACCATTCGGGGAGCTGCTGGCGACGGTGTTCGAGGAGGCCTCGCGGTACCCAGCGACCCGCAGGAAGTCTCTTTGATGACTGCAAAAGGAGTGAAGCGGATTCTACGGCGCGACGGGAGCCCCCTCGTGATCGTCGTGCCTGACCCCGGCTCGGGGAATGCAGCCTCAGGGGTTGGGATGGCCAATGACCGAGACCAGCTTCGCGTGACCATCGGGCGAGCCCTGGCGCGGCTCTCCGTCGCCAACACCACGGAGATCACCGCGTCCGTCCTCGCCCTCTGGAAGCAGATCGCGGTGCGGCTGACCCCGATCATCGGCGCCCAGGGCGTGGAGGTGCTCTTCGCCCGCGCGCTGCACCTCACCAGCTCCGCCTTCCCCTGGCTCTCCGGGCCCGGAGGCAGCTCGGTGGAAGACTTCCAGTCGCGCCTCGCGCGGCAGGAACCATTCACCGCCGAGGCCGCGGGCAGCGAGCTGCTCGTCACCTTCACCGAGTTGCTGGGGACGCTGATCGGCGGCTCGCTGAGCGCGCACCTTCTCGGGCCGGTGTGGGCCCTGCCGAAAACCCCGTCGCAAGAGGAGAACTCGGCATGAACCAGAACGTGAAAATCAGGTCACTCGCGACCGGCGTCCCGGGGCTCGACGCCATCCTCGGCGGCGGCCTGCCCGAGTTCTCCTTCAACCTGATCCTCGGGCTCCCTGGCTCGGGGAAGACCACGCTGGCCCACCAGATCATGTTCGCGTTGGCGACGCCGGAGCGACCCGCACTCTTCTTCACGGTGCTGGGAGAGCCGCCCCTGAAGATGCTGCGCTACCAACAGCAGTTCGAGTTCTTCGAGGTGCGCAAGGTCAACGAGTCGATCCGCTTCATCGACCTCGGAGACGAGGCCGCCACCGGAGAGCTGGACCTGGTGCTGGCGCGAATCAAGGCCGAAGTCACAGCCTCGTCGCCCGCGCTCGTCTTCGTCGATTCGTTCGAGGCGCACGCGATGGCGCAGGAGAAGCTCAGCCTGCAGCGCTTCGTTCACCAGCTGGGGCTGCTGCTGAGCGGCTGGCAGGCCACCACCTTCCTGGTGGGCGAATACTCGGCCCAGGGCGACCCGCACCCGGTGCTCACCGTGGCCGACGGCCTGATCTCGCTAGAGCAGAACGTCTACCGCAACTCCATGGTGCGGAAGATCCAGGTGCTCAAGATGCGCGGCCAGGCCACCAGCCCGGGGCTGCACACGTTCCGCATCACGCCGGCGGGCCTCCAGATCTTCCCCTCGGTGATGGTGCCGGGCGATTCCGGCCTTCCCTCGTCGGTCGCGCCGCCCCGGCGCACCGGCCGGCTGGCCATGGGCGTGCCCCAGCTCGACGAGATGCTGGGGGGCGGCCTGCCCGAGGGCTACTCGATGCTGGTAGCCGGGCCGTCGGGCTCGGGCAAGAGCCTCCTCGCGACCACCTTCCTTTCCGAAGGCGCCCGCCGGGGGGAGCGGGGGGTGCTGGTGGCCTTCGAGCAGACCCCCAGCCGGTCCCTCAACCCCGTCATCGACGACCTGGTGCGCGCCGGGAAGCTGGGGCTCATCAACACGCGCTCGCTGGACCTGTCGATCGACGAGATCGTCTACCAGTTGGTGGAGACCATCCGCCGCCTGAAGGCCACCCGGGTGGTGATCGATTCGCTCTCCGGGTTCGAGCTGGCGGTGGCGCCCACCTTCCGCCAAGACTTCCGCGAGTCGTTGTTCCGCATGACCTCGGCGCTCTCGGGGCTGGGGGTGACGGTGCTGATGACCTCCGAGCTCGAGGACCGCTACACCGATCTCCGTTTCAGCCCCTACGGCACGGCCTTCCTCACCGACGCCATCATCGTGCAGCGCTACATCGAGGTGGAGAGCGCCCTGCTGCGCGTGATGTCGGTGGTCAAGGTGCGCGACAGCAACCACAGCACGCAGATCCGCAGGTTCGAGATCACCTCGCAGGGCCTGGAGATCGGCCCGGTGGTGCCCGACTTCGAGGGGCTGCTCGCGGGCCGCCCCACCCGCCGCCCGAGCTCTCCATGAACGAGCTCAAGCCCACCGGGACGTTCGAAGAACGCGAGGCCACCCTGCGCGCCGGCGAGCAGGCGGCCGACGTGCGCGAGCAGGCGCTGCACGACCGGGAAGCGCAGCTGAGCGCCCAGGCGACCGAGCGGGTGGTGAGCGAGGCGCTGCTGCGCGAAGCCAACGAGCGCCTGGTGGTCGCCACGGTGAACGCCCAGACCATGACCGAGGTCGCCGTGCAGGCCACCGCGCAGATGTCGCACATGGCCGAGCACGACTTCCTCACCGGCCTGCCCAACCGCGCGCTCTTGACGGATCGCCTCGCGCAGTCGATCGCCCTGGCGCGTCGTCACCACCGGCGGGTGGCGCTGATGTACCTCGACCTCGACCACTTCAAGCACATCAACGATTCCCTGGGCCACGGGGTGGGCGACCTGCTGCTGCAGTCGGTCGCCCAGCGGCTGCTGTCCTGCGTGCGAGGCACCGACACGGTCAGCCGGCACGGCGGCGACGAGTTCGTGGTGCTGCTGGGTGAGGTGAGGACCGCGGATGACGCGGCGCTCACCGCGGACAAGCTGATCAAGGCGGTGGCCGAGCCCCACCTGATCGGCGGCCATCGGCTTCACGTCAGCCTGAGCATCGGCATCGCCATCTTCCCTGAGGACGGCGAAGACGTGGTCTCGCTGGTGATGAACGCCGACGCCGCCATGTACAACACCAAGCGCAACGGCCGGAACGGCTACCAGCGCTTCACCCTGGACATGAACGTGAGGGCGGTGGAGCGGCAGTCGATCGAGCAGTTGCTGCACCACGCGCTCGAGCACGACGAGTTCGAGCTGCACTACCAGCCCAAGGTGAACCTGGGGACCGGCGCGATCTCCGGCGCGGAGGCCCTCGTGCGCATCAGGCAGGGCGATCGCCTGGTGCACCCGCAGGACTTCGTGCACGTCGCGGAGGACTGCGGCCTCATCCTTCCCATCGGCAGGTGGGTGCTGCGCGAGGCGTGTCGGCAGATGGTCGCCTGGCGACACGCCGGGCTCGAGCTCGAGCAGATCGCCGTCAACGTCTCGGCGCTCGAGTTCCACGGCAAGGACTTCTTGCCTGGGGTGCGCGCCACCCTCGAGGAGACGGGGCTGGACCCCAGGCACCTCGAGCTCGAGCTGACCGAGAGCGGGCTCATTCAAGACACCGCCCGCACCACCGAGACGCTGCGCCAGCTCAAGGCCCTGGGGGTACACATCGCCATCGATGACTTCGGCACCGGCTATTCCAGCTTGAGCTACCTGCGCCGCTTCGCCGTCGACACGCTCAAGATCGATCAGTCCTTCGTGCAGGAGATCGAAGAAGGCACCGACAACAACGCCATCGTCAGCGCCGTGATCGCCATGGGCCTCGCGCTCAAGCACCGGGTGGTGGCCGAGGGGATCGAGACGAAGGAGCAGCTCGCCTTTCTCCAGGCGCATCAGTGCGTCGAGGGGCAGGGCTACCTGTTCAGCCGCCCCGTGGGGGCGGAGGCGTTCGGCGCGCTGTTACGGGCAGCGTGAGGGGACGACGCTGACTGCGAACAGTGCGGGCTGAAGCGTGGGCGTGGGCCGGCGTGGGATGAGGAGCACCAGCGCGCCCAGCAGCAACGCCGCGCCCAGTTGGACCAGGTGCACCGCTTCGGCGTGAGCCGCGGTGAAGATCAGCTCCGCCGTGGCGCGATCGGCGTCGCGGAGCACGTCGGGGAGGACCCGGGTCGCGTCCCAGTAGAAGAAGCCACACAGCGCGAGGGTGAGCACCGAAGCGCTCAAGGCGGCGAAGAGTGAGCCTCGGCTGCGTGAGCTGCGGAACGCCACGGCCGCTCCGAGCGCGTAGCCGCCCGCGATCGCCAGCGCGTTCATGCCCCAGCCTCCGGCGATCCACGCTTCCACTCTGGACTCCGTGAAGAACCAGGCGAGCGCGGTCACCAGGCTGAAGGTCGCGGAACCAGCGGCGACCGCGCGATTGCCACGCAGGAAGGAGACGGCGGCCCAGCCAGCAGCAGACAGTGCGATCGCGAGCAGGAGGATCATGGCCCCCGAAGACACCGGGCGCCGCAAAGGGTTCCGCCGTGGGCTCACGGCTCCGCGCTCAGACGAGCTGTCGCAGGTAGTGCGACGCCTGCCGCCGCCACCAGCTGTAGTCGTGGCGGCTGTCGTGTCCCCACAAGCCCACGTGCGACGGAATGCCCTTGCGCCTGAGCCAGCCGCCCAGCTCCAGCGTCTCGGGAATGCAGCCGTTCTCGAACGGCCCCTGCCCCACCACCAACGTGAGGTGGGTCTGCCGTCTCACCCGCTCCAGCGCTGGCCCCTCGAGGTTGGGCACGAAGGCGAGGGGGTCGTTGAAGTAGAGCGACTCGGACCACTGGTCACCGATGATGCGCGTGCCGCGGTAGCGCCCCGACAGACACAGCGCGCCCGAGAAGACCTCGGGGAACTTGAGGGCGAAGAGCGAGGAGAACAGCGCCCCCATGCTGCAGCCGGTGGCGAGCAGCCGCGCGTCGGGGCTTCGGCAGTCCTGGCGAATGAAGGGCACCAGGGTGTCGAGCACGAACTGCTCGTAGCGCTGGTGGCCCTGCATCCGGGCGTCGACCGGGCCTTCTCCGGAGAACGTCTGCGAGACGTTGCTCTCGGGGCAGTAGAGCTTGATGCGCCCCGCGGCGAGCAGCGGGCCGAGCGCGTCGACCATGCCGCTCTGCTGCCACTCGTGCGCGACGCCGGCGTTGGAAGGAAAGACCACCACGGGCGTACCCACGTCACCAAAACACCAGACGTGTGCGCGGCGGCCCAGGGCGGGGCTGTCGAGGAGAACGTGTCGGGAACTCATGAACTGCGGTTTGACCCTTCTCGAGGACGACGGAGGCCCTCGTGGAGATGCGCGCAGTGTAACGGACCCCGGCGTTTCTCGCTCGCCCTGGAAGGACGTAGACTGAGTCGCCGTTGCTGACCGCCCAGACCATCACCGATGTAAGTCCTTTCGTGCTGGCGGCGGCGGTGCTGCTGATGCTGCTCGCGGAGTCGCTCGCGCCGCTGGTGCCGCTGCTCCCCTCTCGACTCCGGGTGCGCCACGCCCTGGGCAACCTCCGCCTCGCCCTCGTCACCGCGTTCTTCGCCGTGGGGGGCAGCTTCTTCCTGGTGGCCGCCGCCGCCTGGGCGACGGACCGCGGCTACGGCCTGCTCAACCTCTTCGAGGCCCCGGGGCCGCTGCGCTTCTTCGTCGCGCTCGCGGGCATCGACTTCTTCGAGTGGGTTCGCCACCGCCTGCACCACCGGGTGCCGCTGCTGTGGAGAATTCACCGGGTGCACCACAGCGACCCACACGTCGACGCCACCACCGCGCTGCGCGGGCACCCGCTGGAGAGCCTGCTCGCGTACTCGTACTTCTCCGTGCTGGTGGTGCTGCTGGGCATCGACCCGCTCTCGCTCGCGCTGCGTTCGCTGGTGGCAGTGGTGGCGCTCGCGTGGCACCACTCGACGCTCTCGTTACCCGCGCGGCTCGACGCGGCGATCAGCCTCATCACGCCCACGCCGCGCACGCACCGACTGCATCACGCGCGCGACGTGCGCACCACCGACTCGAACTTCGGCACCCTCTTCACCTGGTGGGACCGCCTCCTCGGCACCTTCACCCCCGGTGACAGTCGTCCGCCCGGGCAGACGGGCCTCGATGGCTTCGACTCGGCGCAGGCTCAGTCGCTGCGCGGGGTGTTGTTGTCACCGCTGCAGTCGCCCGCGCCGCAGACCAGCCCGCCGGGCTAAGAAGGCTTCCCATGAACCGCGCGTCCTCGCTCGCCGTGCTGATCACCGCGGCGCTGAGCCTTCAATGCGGGACGAAGCCGCCCGTGGTCGTCGATGCCGGTGAACCCGACGCAGGCGCCCCGGAAGTCGACGCGGGTGAGGTGGATTCCGGCGTCACGACGGACGCAGGCACGGCAGACGCTGGCGAGCAGGACGCGGGAGTCGTCGACGCAGGCCCCGTCGATCTCGATGGAGACGGCCTCGACGACGCCCTCGAGCTCTCGCTGGCGCAGGCCTACTTGCCCGTGCTCGCGGTGCACCCGCAGGACGGCTGTCCGCTCGGTGGCATCGTCTTCCGCGCGCGCAGGCACCCGCTCGACCCGACGCTGGTGTTCATCATCTACGACCACCTCTTCCAGCGTGACTGCGGCCTCACCTCGCACCCGGGCGACAACGAGGTGTTCGCCGCCACCATCAACCCCGCCACCCCCGCGCCGGCCGGCCTCACCGCCCTGCGCGCCATCTCTCACCAGGGCACGATTTGTCAGAAGGTCGGCACCTGCGGGACCTGCGGCACCTTGTCCGCCTGCGAGCAGAACGCCAGCGGGCGGCCGATCGTCTATTTCAGCAAAGACAAGCACGGCGGCTACACCACGCTCTCCAGCTGCAACACCCTCACCTGCCTCGATCAATGCGCGGTGGGCGATCGACCCGGCGTGCCCCTGGTGAACGCAGGAGAGCCCACCGCGCACCTCACCGAAGATCTCACCGACGCAGGCTTCATCACCGCGGCCAACGGGTGGACCGACGCGTCGCTGCTCCACTTCAACCCCTGGGGTACCGTCGACTTCGGCGGCGCGGGCAACGTCGCCGGCGATCTGATCGACCCCGCATTCGACACGCCCGCCTGCCGCTGACGGCTCAGTCGTCGTCGTCGCCGCGCCGGCCCAGCCAATACCCCGCGGCCAGGCCCAGCAGCGCGGAGCCGAACACCATCCCCACCAAGATCGCGCTGCTCTCCTCGAGCCTTCGGCGGCGCAGGCTCTCCAGCTCGCCGGCCGTGCGCAGGTAGGCCTCGGGAGAGAGGTACGCGCCGCCCTCCACCTCGTGGGCTTCGCCGTCGTAGCTGTGCAGCACGCCCTTCTTCACTTCGAACACGCTCGTGTCCATGACGCCCTCTGGATAACGACCAGGTCAGTGAGCCGCAGGCACCGAGAGGGTGGGAGCACCATCGCCCCGCTCAGTCGGTCCCGCCACCTGGTACGGCTTGCCCCGCAGTCGCCGGCCAGCGTTCGCCGCGCGCCACGCGAGGTAGGCCTTGTTGAACTTGAGAATCTCGTCCTTGTCGAAGTACGGGTTCTTCGCGCCCGAGAGGAACGCCAGCGCCAGCACCTGCTCTGCCACGCTGACCGGACAGCCAGTCAGCCGGAAGTGAGTGTCGTTGCGGTGCGTGGCCAGCTTCGCGCCGACCGCCACCATCTTCGCGTAGATGTCGTCGTGCTTCGCCTCGTGCGGATCCTTCGTCTCGCGGCGCTGGTAGACGCTCTCGAGCTTCACGTCCTTCCCGCCCAGCTGCCCCTTCCAGGTGGAGCAGTCGCCGATGAAGATCACCTTCTCGCCGGGCTTGTGATCGATCGGCCCCTCGTAGTTTCCGAACACCACGTGCGTGCGGGGAAGGCGGCTGTCGAAGGTGGAGTCGAAGAGCCGCAGCAACTCCACCGCTTCTTCGATGGCGCCCGGGCACCCGCCCCAGCAGTACTCCGAGTTGCCTTCTCCGGCCGGAGGAGGCCCGGCGTAGGCGGTGAGGTTGGTGCCCTCGAAGTACTTCTCCACCCGAATGAGGCCGACCTTGAAGCCCTTCGCCCGCCGCTGCGCCTCCTCGAGGGTGACGTCGCCCTCGAGCTTGATCTGCGAGAGGTCGATGGGCCCAAAGCCGCGCTCGGAAGGCAGGCGAATGTGCTCGACCGTCTTCGGATCGACGCCGATGATCTGGCAGCACACCGCGTCGATCGCCGGCTGGTTGTTGCCCATGATGAGCAGGTTCATGGTGCGCGGAATGGGCGTCAGCATGCGCCCCTCACCCGCGATGATGCAGTCGATCACGATGAGCTTCGGCTGGAGCACGTACTGCAGGTCGGCGACCTTCTCGTTGAGCCGGTGATCGTGATCGATGAGGCGGTGCCGATCGTCCTGGATGCCGATGTAGTTCTTCATCGAGAACGTCACCGTCGTCCAGGGGTGCGCCTTGAACTTGGGACAGTTGACGAAGAAGTCCGCCTTCGCCACCGGCTCGGGCGTGAAGATGTAGTCGCGCAGACGTCCTTCGTGCGTGAGCGGCACCTCGACCTGCGGCACCTCCTCGAAGCAGTATCGCTTGGCGCCGGTGCGCGCGAAGACCGGCGCGTAGCCGGCCTCCTCGAACGCGTAGCGAGTGGGGACCGTGATCCCGCAGCGCTCGCCGACCGCGAGCTCGCTC
>VFKJ01000054.1 GCA_009885595.1 Myxococcales bacterium
CTCGAGTCCACCGTCTTCAACGCGCTTCGTGAGGGAGCGCGGCAGGCGTTCCCCGGCTCGTTGCCCGCGCCGAAGAAGTAGCGGCGCGCCACCGGCGCA
This sequence comes from Myxococcales bacterium, assembly GCA_009885595.1. Lineage (GTDB taxonomy): Bacteria > Myxococcota > Myxococcia > Myxococcales > Myxococcaceae > Archangium_A. Next base: position 100 of record VFKJ01000054.1, read on the forward strand.
GGTGCAAGAGGAACCTCGCGAGTTCAGCGCTCGGTGAAGGCCTTCCACCCGCCGTGCTCGTTCTCCTCGAGCACCACCGTGCCTTCCCACCCGGTGCCGTAGAGCGCGGTGGTGAGGGTGAACCCTTCGAACCGTCGCTGCCCCAGCGCCACCTGCACGTCGCGCGGCGGCCGCGAGCAGCCCAGCCCCGCGGTCACCGTCTGCACCGCCACCTTGCGCGGGTGCCCGTAGGCCCAGGCGGTCCAGTCCTCTTCGCGGCTCACCGCGCCCATCGACAACACCGCCATGCACGGGGTGAGCGTCTTCATCAGGCCCATGGTGGTGCCGTTGTGAGAGCCGTGGTGCCCCACCAGGAACACGTCGCTGTTGAGGGTGCTGCCGTGCGCGGCCAGCAGCGCGTGAATGGCCTCGGTCTCGAGATCGCCCGTCACCAGCACCGGGTGGCCGCCCACGTCGACGCGGAGCACCAGGCTGTGATTGTTCGCGTTGCCAAACACCTTCGGCTCCCAGCCCTCGGTGTTCTGCTTGAGCCCGCCCCAGAAGACCGTCAGCGCCGGGTCGAGGTCACCGCACTGCACGGGATCGATCTGACCGTCGGTCAGGCCCTTGCCGTTCTCCACCTCGGCCCGCGAGACGGTGCGCAGCGCGCCGCGCTTCTTCATCTCCTGCTCCGCGAGCTCCTGCTGCTCGCCGCCCGACTCGAGCACCAGCCCGTCCACGCCGCGCGGCTGGCCGTTGGTGATCAGGTGCTGCACCGTGAAGTCCTTCATCACCAGCGGCAGCCCGCGGGTGTGGTCGATGTGCGGGTGCGTGATGAAGACCGCCGCCAGGGTGCGGTTCAGGTCGGTGCGCCGGGCGAAGAACGCCTCGAGGTAATTCTTGAGCACCTTGATGGAGTCGAAGTTCGAGGTGCTCTCGCCGCCGGCGTCGACCAGCACCGCCGCGCAGGGAAACTCGAACAGCGTCGCCGCGCCCTGGCCGATGTTGATGACGTGCATGCGCAGCCGGGTGGGCGGTTTGGCGTCGGGCCCGGGCAGCCCGATGTTCGCGCGGGTGGCGCGGCTCACGGGACGAACGCGGTGCGGGGTGGGACAGGCGCACAGCAGCAGCGCCAACACGAGCCAGGGCCGGAACGTCACCCTCGCTTCTTACCGGACTTCCCGCTCGCTGCGGCGGGGCGCAGTCTATGTTTCGCGTATGACTTGTGTCGTCGGGCTGGTGCAGCAGGGCCGCGTGTACATGGGGGTGGACTCCGCCGCCGTGCAGGGCTGGACGA
>VFKJ01000635.1 GCA_009885595.1 Myxococcales bacterium
AGCACCTCGGGCTTGAAGCGCTCGACCTCGGCGGCCGCCGACTCTCCCCGGATGTCGGCTTCCACGAAGCGCGCCTTCGGGTTGAGGTTCTTCCGATCGCCCGTCGAGAGGTTGTCGATGATGAGCACCTCGTGCCCCAGCGACAGGTACGCGTCCGCGATCTGCGAGGCGATGAAGCCGGCGCCTCCGGTGACGACGATGCGCATCTTCAGCTCCCTCCAGCGACGTAGGCGACCAGCTCATGCAGGCCCTGGGCCACGGTGTGCGTGGGGGCGTAGCCGAGCTTCTCCTGCGCCTTGGTGATGTCGGCCTGCGAGTCCTTGATGTCGCCGGGGCGGAACGGCTGGAAGGTCGGCTCGAGCTTCGCGATGGCCGGCCGCTGCTGCGAGAGCCGCGCGCGAATCAGCTCGTACAGCTCGAGCAGGCTCGTCTTGCCGCCGACCGCGACGTTGTAGAGCTGATCGGTCGCGCCCGGCACCTGGGTGAGCGCCGCCCGAAGGTTCGCCTGCACCGCGTTGGCGACGAAGCAGAAGTCGCGGCTGGTGCTGCCGTCGCCGTTGATGAGGCAGGGCTGGCCGGCCAGGAGCGCCGCCATCCATCGCGGGATCACCGCGGCGTACGCCCCGTTGGGGTCCTGCCGCGGACCGAACACGTTGAAGTAGCGCAGGCCGATGGTCTGCAGGCCGTAGGTGCGCTCGAAGACCGAGGCGTAGACCTCGTTGATGTGTTTGGTGGCGGCGTAGGGGGAGAGCACCCGGCCGGTGCGCGACTCCACCTTGGGCAGCGTGGGATCATCGCCATAGACCGAGCTCGAAGAGGCGAACACGAAGCGCTTCACCTTCGCGTCCCGCGCGGCGATCAGCATGTTCACGAAGCCGTCGACGTTGGCGCGGTGGCTGTCGAGAGGCAGCGCGATGCTGCGCGGCACCGAGCCGAGCGCCGCCTGGTGCAGCACGTAGTCCACGCCCGCGCACGCGGCCTGGCAGGTCTCCAGCGAGGTGATGTCGCCCTTGATGAAGGTGAACCGCGAGCTGGCGTCGCCGCCCGCACGCTTCACCGCGTCGTCGAGGTTCTTCTGGTAGCCGGTGACCAGGCTGTCGAGCGCGGTCACCTGCTGGCCCTCGCGCAGGAGCGTCTCCACCAGGTGCGAGCCGATGAAGCCCGCGCCGCCGGTGACGAGCCACTTCGCCTTCGAAGAGGTCAGAGGCACCAGTAGCTCACGCGACCCGCGGGCAGGTCGGCCGGGTTGAGCGCGCTCTTCACGTCGACCAGCACGCCGCCGGGCTTGATGCGATCGACGAGGAAGCTCAGCGGCTCACCCACGTACTGCTGGTGCGACACCGCGAGGATGAGCGCGTCGAGATCTTTCAACTCCTCGAGCTTGGTGAGCGACAGGCCGTACTCGTGCTTCGTCTCACCCGGGTCCGCGTAGGGATCGGTGAGCTTCGCCTCGATGCCGAACTCCTTGAGCTCCCTGATGATGTCCGGAACCTTGGAGTTGCGGATGTCGGCGACGTTCTCCTTGAAGGTGAGGCCGAACACGCCCACCCGCGCGTTCTTCACCGGCAGCCCCTGGTGCACCAGCAGCTTCACGGTGCGCTGCGCGATGTACGGGCCCATCTCGTTGTTGATGCGCCGCCCCGCGAGGATCACCTGCGGCTGGTAGCCGAGCTCTTCGGCCTTGGTGGTGAGGTAGTACGGGTCGACGCCGATGCAGTGGCCGCCCACCAGGCCCGGGCTGAACTTGAGGAAGTTCCACTTGGTGCCAGCCGCGGCGAGCACGTCGCGGGTGCGGATGCCCATGCGGTCGAAGATCAGCGCCAGCTCGTTCATCAGCGCGATGTTCAGATCGCGCTGGGTGTTCTCGATCACCTTGGCGGCCTCGGCGACCTTGATGCTCGCGGCCTTGAACACGCCCGCCTCGATGATCGCGCCGTAGGTGGCGGCCACCCGGTCCAGCGTGCCCGCGTCTTCACCCGAGACCACCTTGGTGATGCGCTCGAGCGTGTGCAGCTTGTCCCCGGGGTTGATGCGCTCGGGCGAGTAGCCGAGCTTGAAGTCGACGCCCTGCTTCAAACCCGACAGCTTCGCGAGGATGGGGCCGCACACGTCTTCGGTGACGCCCGGGTAGACGGTGGACTCGTACACCACCACGTCGCCCTTCTTGAGCGCGCGCGCCACGGTCTCGCTCGCCTTCACCACCGGCGTGAGATCGGGCCTGTTGGTGGTGTCGACCGGCGTGGGCACCGCCACCACGAAGAACGTCGCCTGCTTGAGGACCTCGGGGTCCCACGTCATCTCGAGCGTGGAGGCCTTGAGCACCTCGGCGGGCGTCTCGCCGGTGCGATCGAACCCCGAGCGGAGCTCCTTCACCTTCTCGACGTTGATGTCGAAGCCGATCGACCCGGGGAACTTGCGGGCGAAAGCCAGCGCCACGGGGAGACCGACGTAACCCAGACCGATGATGCCGACACGTTCGCTCATGGAGCTCCTTCGAAGGGACTGCCAGGGCGATTAGCCAATAAAGCCCACGCAGTCATGCGGGGGCTTCGTTCCCCTCGACAGGCTCCCCGTTCACCCTTGGGCGCGGGGCGTCTCGAGGGGGCTCAACGGCGCGGCTTCAGGCGCACCTGTGCGACCCGGCCGTCCAGGCTCGCGCGGGTCACGAAGGCCAGCGCCACGAGGCGGCGGGGCGCGCGGCCGCGGCCGTCGGCGAGCTGCGCCCCGAGCGACTCCGCCAGGCTCTCCACGCTCCCCGGAGGCCCATCGACCAGTCGCGACAACACGCTGCGCAGGTTGAGGAACGCTTCCGGCGGCGCGCCCTCCCGCTCGAGGAGATCGCAGCAGTACGCGCCCCAGCCCAGCTGCAGATCGCCTGGCCTGATGAACTGCTTCCACGCTGCGATCACCTGGGCGCGCTCTTCCGCGCGGCCGATCTCCTCGGCACTCAGGTCGAGGTGCAGGGGCACCCGAGGCCCCAGCGGACGCACCGGCCGCAGCAGCCGCTCGAAGCGCTCGCCGGTGGAGACGCGCTCGGCCACCAACTGCACCAGCTCCGGATCGTCGGGCTGCGGCCGGAGCGGATCGCACAGCGGCCACGCGTTCGCCTCGCCGAAGACCACCACCAGCTCGCGACCGCGCAGCGGCTCGGTGGGATCGACGCGCACGGTGTTGCGCTGCTTGCGATTCTTGTGGCGCGTCGAGCTGGGGTTCTCGCGGATGTAGTCGAGCTGCTTTTCCACCATCGCGTCGAAGGCGGTGAGGATCGGCGTGAAGCGGGCGGGCGCCTTCTCCAGCCGGCCCAGCACGAAGGCGGTCGCCTCGATGGTGGCCAGGCAGTGCGCCTCAGGCTCCTTGCGAATGCGGTAGTTCCCGGGCTGATCGGGGAAGAACTTGAGCCGCGGCAGCTTCGAGAGCAGCGGGCACTTCTCCACCACCTTCTTCGCGTTCGACCAGGTGCCGTCGACCACCACCAGCGTCTGCGGCGGCACGCTCAGCGTGTCCACGTCGGTGGCCGACTCACTGGGGAAGAGCACCGCCACGCCCGGCTTCGCGCAGAGGGCCTCGAGCGCGGGGTTGCCGACGGCGCTCAGCCCGACGTGCAGCTCGGAGTTCGGCAGCGAAAGATGCGCCATCCGGCAGGTGCTGATCGGCACCTTCGCCTCGCGCGGGTGCTGAATGAAGACCACCCGCGTCTGGCTGGGGACCTGGGTGATGGCGTCGCACCAGCACACCGAACGGGGCCTGCGGCAGCGCAGGCACAGCTCCCGGTACTCGGCGACGGCGGCTTCCATGGAGGGGGGCCGTGTGCCCGGTCCGGGAGAGGACCGCAAGGCGCGCGGCGTGCTTCTTGAAGCCCTCATCGTTCGAGGAGGCCCGGCCATGGCCTGGGCGCAAACTCTGCTGAGCGTCGTGGTGGTCAGCCTCGCGTCCCTGGTGGGGCTGGTGGGGCTCTCGCTGGACGAGCGGCGGCTGCAGCGGCTCGCGAATGCGTTCATCGGCTTCGCGGTGGGCGCGATGCTGGGAGACACCTTCTTCCACCTGGTGCCCCAGGCCTTCTCCGGTGACGCGAGGTTGGTCCCCTCGGGGCTGATCCTCGTGGGCCTGCTGGTGTTCTTCCTGGTGGAGAAGCTGCTGCGGCACGAGCACGGGCCGCTGCATCGGAGCGCGCACCCGCAAGGCGTCTCCAAACCCGAGCTCGCGGCGATCAACCTGATCGGCGACGGCGTGCACAACTTCATCGACGGCGCGTTGATCGCCGCGAGCTACCTGACCAGCCCGGCGCTGGGCGTGGGCACCACCATCGCGGTGCTGCTCCACGAAGTGCCCCACGAGCTGGGTGACTTCGCCGTGCTGCTGCGCTCGGGGCTCTCCGTGCGCAGGGCCACGCTGCTCAACCTGCTGTCCGCCAGCCTCGCGCTGGTCGGCGCGATCGTCACCTTGCTGCTGGGCGAGGCGCTGGGGCGGCAGCTCACCCAGGCCCTCATTCCCTGTACCGCCGGCGGCTTCCTCTACATCGCCACCGCCACCCTCATCCCCGAGCTGCAGCACGATCGCACCCTGAAGGGCTTCGTCGTCCAGGCCGGGATGATCTCGGCGGGGCTGGCGGTGATGGGCGCGCTCCTGCTGGTGGACTGAGTACGCTGCGTCGCCGTGAACCTGCTGCTGCTCCACGAAGACGAGATCGACGGCCAGGGCGAAGCGCGGCTGACGGGCCGGAGGCTGGAGCACGCCCGCGAGGTGCTGCGCGTTCAAGCCGGGCAGAGCCTGAGGGTCGGCGTGCTGGGCGGGCTGATGGGCACCGCCGAGGTCGTCTCGCAGAGCGCGGAAGCGTTGGTGCTCAAGGTGAACGTCACCCAGCCTCCGCCTCCGCGCGCAGGCGTGTCGCTGGTGCTCGCGGTGCCGCGGCCCAAGGCCCTCAAGCGCGTCATCCCCGCGGTGGCCTCGCTGGGCGTCGACCGCGTGGTGTTGGTGAACGCCGCGCGCGTGGAGAAGAGCTACTTCGACTCGAAGGTCCTCGCGCAGGAGTTCCTCGAGGGCCTGGTGGAGCTGGGCCTCGAGCAGGCGTGCGACACCGTGCGCCCCACCCTGGAGATCCGCGAGCGCCTCAAGCCCTTCGTGGAAGACGAGCTGGCCAGCTGGGCGCCCGCGGGCTCGGTGCGCTTGATCCCCCACCCTCACGCGTCGACCCCCTTGAAGCCCGTCCCCGCCTCGACCCACGTGGTGCTGGCGATCGGCCCCGACGGCGGCTGGGTGCCCTACGAGGTGGAGCTCTTCTCGAAGAATGGCTTTGCGCCCGTCTCTCTCGGGCCGCGCGTTCTGCGGGGAGAAGTGGCCGTTCCGGCAGTCCTCGGGGCCGTGCGCGCGGGCACTTGAAGGAGTAAACGGCGGGCATGACTTTCGAAGCCAGGCCCGCCCCCCGGAAGCAGGATGCCGTCAACCCGCCGGCGCTGCTCGAGTTCATGATGAAGGACTGGAAGCCCCAGTCCGACTCGCTGCCGAAGGCCCATCGCCACGCGAAGGCGTTCCGCGCGCGGCGCGAGGCGCTCTCCAAGCTCTTCCCCGGCGAGGTGCTGATCATCCCCACCGGCCACGAGCAGGTGCGCGCCAACGACACCCACTTCCGCTTTCGCGCGGGCAGCGACTTCTTCTGGCTGATTGGAAACCTCGAGCCCGACTGCGTGCTGGTGATGGTGCCCGGCAAGAAGGGCCACGACGCGCACCTGTTCGTCGAGCCCAACCCCGGCCGCAGCAGCGACACCTTCTATACGGACCGCCACAAGGGCGAGCTGTGGGTCGGGCCGCGCTTCGGCGTCACCCAGAGCTGCGCGCACTTCGAGGTGGAGTTCGCGCACGGCCTGCCCGAGCTGCCGAAGTTCCTGGAGAAGTACCCGCTCTCGCGCACCCTGCGAGGGCTCTCGCCGTCGGTCGACGCGCTGCGCAGCCCCAACCACGAGCGCCCCGGCGACAAGGAGCTCGCCACCGCGCTCGGTGAGCTGCGCCTGTGCAAGGACCCGCTGGAGATCGCCGAGCTCAAGAAGGTGATCGCCTCGACCCAGCGGGGCTTCGAAGACGTCATCCGCGCGCTGGGCAAGGCGAAGAGCGAGCGCGAGGTGGAAGGCCACTTCGGCCTGCGCGCGCGGCTCGAGGGTAATGACGTGGGCTACGGCACCATCGCGGCCTCGGGCGCGCACGCGTGCATCCTCCATTGGACGAAGAACGACGGCGCGCTGCGCAAGCAAGATCTGCTGCTGCTCGACGCCGGCGTGGAAGGCCTTCAGCTCTACACCGCCGACATCACCCGCACCCTGCCCATCGGCGGGAAGTTCTCGAAGGAACAGCGGGAGATCTACGAGCTCGTCTGGAGAGCGCAGCAGGCAGCCTTCGAGGCGGTCAAGCCGGGCAACGACTTCATGGAGCCCAACCGCCGCGCGATGCGGGTGCTCGCCGAGGGACTGGTCAAGCTGGGCATCCTCGGGGTGTCCGCTGACGAGGCGCTGGAGGACCAGAAGCAGTTCTACAAGCGCTACTCGCTCCACAACGTGAGCCACATGCTCGGCCTCGACGTGCACGACTGCGCCAAGGCGCGCCAGGAGGTCTACCGCTACGGCCCCCTGCAGGCCGGCATGGTGCTCACCGTCGAGCCCGGCCTCTACTTCCAGGAAGACGATCTCACCGTGCCCAAGAAGTACCGCGGCATCGGGGTGCGCATCGAAGACGACCTGCTCGTCACCGCGAAGGGCTACCAGAACCTCTCGAAGGACATTCCTTCCGAGGCGAGCGCGGTGGAGAAGTGGATGAAGTCGGTCCGCCGCTGACTCAGTCCGTCTCGGCCTCGGTGGCCGGCGGCTCGCCTTCCTCGAAGGTGAAGGTCTCGCGGCCGATCTCGCGACCGTCCATCGTGAGCACGCGCACCCGGTACGTTCCCGGCTTGCCCATGGTCGAGTTGCCGTAGGTGCGGAAACCCTCTTCGCCGCCCCCGGAGACCCCCGTCTCCCAGGGGGTGCCCCGCTGGGTCCACCCCCTGTTGGGATCGTCGTAGTCCCAGGCGAAGCGGACGCGATCCTGAAACTTCGCGGGCGCGAAGATGCGCACGAAGGCGAAGGGCTTGGAACCGACGGCCCCCACGTAGGTGTCGCTCTGCTTGCGCCAGAACGCCCACCCGGGTGCGGGCTGATACGTCAGCTCGTAGCGGCGATGCCCCTCGGCGTCCTTCACGGGGGTGACCTCCGTGTAGATGCCGATGTGCTTGATCGAGAGCGGCACCGGGGGGATCGCGCCCACCAGGTACAGCGAGAGCAACACGCCCTGCAGCGCCAGGCCCGGCGCCACGGCGCGCCGAAGCGTCCAGTTCGGATCGTGGGTGAAGCGGACGAAGAACTTCCACAGACCGTAGGTGCCCGCGCACCCGAACGCGACCGAGAGCACGTACTGCCAGCTGTGCAGGCTTCCCCAGAGCACCGGCAGCAGGTACGCGAGGTAGCTGGTCATCGAGAACGACAGCAGCATCACCCGCACGATTGGGCCCTGGGCGCGGAACCTCGGCAGCTCGTTGGCCACGATGATCACCGAGAGGCCGACCAGGAACAGGAACGCCAGCACTCCGGACGACGCGCGGAAATAGAACACCATGAAGGCGTTCAAGAGCGTGCCGAGGAAGAAGTGCATCACCCAGAGCCGGTAGCTCGCGAGCTTCCCCACGAAGCCCTCGGGCTCCTTGCCCGCCACCAGGATCCGGTGATCCCAGAAGATCAACGCCGCGCTCAGCACCAGGTACAGCCCCTGGTGAATCAGCAGCGGCGTGCTGTCGATGCGGTGCAACAGCACCACGTCGAAGAGGAAGCCCGCGAAGAAGAAGCTCACCTCGAAGGCGATGTGGTGGCGCTCTTTGAAGGCCTTGAACCGGCCCGTGATCCCGCCGGACGGTGGCTCGGTCGGGGAGATCGCTGCGTCAGCGCTCATGCCCCGCCTCTTACTTCATCAGCCACCTTTGACGAGCGCGGCCAATTCACCGCGCTGCGCGAGCTCGTTGATGATGTCGCTGCCGCCGATGAACTGCCCGTGAATGTAGACCTGCGGGATGGTCGGCCAGTTCGAGTACGCCTTGATGCCTTCGCGCACCTCGTTGTCGGTGAGCACGTCGACGGTGTGCACGGGCCCCAGCGGCTTGAGCAACTCCAGCGCGCGCGCCGAGAAGCCGCAGCGGGGGAAGAGCTGGTTGCCCTTCATGTAGAGCACCACCGGGTGCGCCTTGATCTCTTCGTCGAACCGCGCCTTCAGCGTGTCACTGATCGTCATCGCTTTTCCTTGGCCTGCCCTGAGCTGAGCCGAAGGGCCCATTGCTCGGGCGTGTAGGTCTTGAGGGCGAGCGCGTGGAGCTCACCGGTCGCCAGCACGTCCTTCAGCGGCGCGTACACCAACTGGTGCGCCCGCACCATCGGAAGGCCCGCGAACTGCTCGCTCACCACGCTCGCTTCGAAATGATCGTTCGTGCCCGTGGTGTCGATCACCTCGACCTGCGCGCCGGGCAGCGCGCTCAACACCTTCTCTTTGATCCAGTCCGTGCTCAGCATGGCGTTCTCAGTTCACTCCCGCCGCGTGCACCAACCACCCGGGCTCAATGCCCATGCTCTTAATCGTGTGCTCCCAGATCTGCTTGGGATCATCGCGCAAGACGACCTTCGGGTTGGCTTCGGTGAACAGCCAGCTGCCCTGCTTGAGCTCGAGCTCCAGCTGTCCCGGCCCCCAGCCCGCGTAGCCCAGGCAGAAACGAACGTTGGCCGACTCGTCGAGCAGCAGCGGCGAGAGCGCGTCGCTGGTGACCGAGAGGAACAAACCGGGGAACACCTCGTTGCGCTCTTCGATGAGCATGCAGTCGTGCAGCACGAAGCCGCGGTACGGCTCCACCGGCCCGCCGTGAAAGAGCGCGTGATCGCGGCGCGTGGCGGCGACGGTGATCTCCTGGCTGCGCGCGAGATCGCGGAATGTCAGCGGCGCGGTGCGGTTGATCACGAGCCCCATCGAACCCGCAGCGGTGTGCTCGAGCATGAGCACGACCGCGCGCTCGAAGTTCGAGTCGAGCAGACGCGGAGTGGCAATCAAGAACCCGGGGGCGAGCGTCTTCAGTTTCACGCGCGCGAGCATAAACGAGCCGCGCCGGGTTTGGAGCCGCGATGCGCGCGCTCGTGAACATCAAGGCAGGTGGGATTGACGTCCTCCAGGTGCAGCAGCGACCCGACCCGATGCCTCAGCCCGGACAGGTGCTGGTTCGCGTCAAACGGGCAGGCCTCAACTTCGCCGACATCCAGGCACGTGTAGGCCTGTATCCCGACGCGCCGAAGTTCCCCATGGTGATGGGCTACGAGGTGAGCGGCGTAATCGAAGCGCTCGGCTCGGGCGTGAGCGGTTTCTCGAAGGGAGATCGCGTCGTCTCGATGTGCCGCTTTGGAGGACAGGCCGAGCTGGTCGCCATCCCCTCCACCCAGGTGCGGAAGATCCCCGACGAGCTGGGCTTCGATGAAGCGGCCGCCCTGCCCGTCAACGCACTCACCGCCTACCACATGCTCTTCTGGGTAGCGCCGCTGCAGCCGGGCATGACCGTGCTGCTCCACATGGCAGCAGGCGGGGTGGGCCTGCTCGCCATTCAGCTGTTCAAGACGATCCCCAACATCACCGTGATCGGCACCTCCTCGCCGGCGAAGCACGAGTTCCTCAAAGCCCAGGGCGTTCAGCACTGCATCGACTACCGCACGAAGGACTACGTGAAAGAGGTGCTGGAGCTCACGAAGGGCCGCGGCGTCGATCGCGTATACGACGCGCTCGGCGGGCCGGACTGGGAGAAGGGCTTCGGGCTGCTCAAGCCGGGCGGCCACCTGCACTGCTTTGGCGTGGCGAACATGGTCGATGGCCAGAAGCGCAACCTGCTCACCGTGATCAGCCAGTTCCTCCAGATCAAGAAGTACAGCCCGATGGAGCTGATGGACAAGAACCGCGGAGTGTCAGGCACCAACATGGGGCACCTCTGGAGCGAGGTCGAGCTGATGGCGCATCACCTCGACCAGGTGCTCGAGCTCAACGCCGCGGGGAAGCTCACCGCGCACGTCGACAAGGTCTTCCCGCTCGAGAAGGCCGGCGAGGCGCACGCGCACGTGCAGGCTCGCAAGAACATCGGGAAAGTCCTGCTCGCCTGCGACTGAGCTTCAGTCCGCCCCGAGGCGCGCCAGCTCGGCATCGATCAACTTGTGAAACGCCTCTTCAGGCTGCGCGCCCGAGAGCATGAAGCCGTTGATGAAGAACGCCGGCGTGCCGCTCACGCCCGCCTGCTGACCCGCCGCCAGGTCCTTGCGCACCAGCGCCGCGGTGCGACCCGAGTCGAGGCAGCTGGCGAACTTCGCCTCGTCCACGCCCGCGTGCTTCGCCTGCAGCTTGAGGGAGTCCACGTCGAGCTCCTGGGACTCGAAGAGCGCGTCGTGCAGCTGCCAGAACTTCCCCTGCTCGTCGGCGCACGCGGTGGCCTCGGCGGCCTTGGGCGCCTTGGGGTGGAACGAGAGCGGGTAGTGCCTGAACACGAGCCGCACCTTGTCGCCATACGTCTTCAACACCGCCAGCACCGTCTCGTGCGCCTTCGCGCAGAAGTGGCACTCGAAGTCGGCGAACTCGACGATCACCACCTTCGCCTGCGCGTTGCCGCGGCTGGGGCCGGTGGCCTCGACGGTCTTGCGCGGCTTGACCGGGCCCTCGAGCAGCAGCTGGAAGCCCGCTTCCTTCTTGAGCTTGCCGAACACCGCGCGGGCCGCCTTGCCGCGCTCCTCGCGCTGCACCGCCTTGCGGATCTCGGGCTTCACCTCTTCGTAGGTGACTTCAGGAGGCAGCCGCCCCTTCGCCTTGTCGAACAGGGCGCGCATCTCGGCCTCTTTGGGCTCCTCGAGCCCCGCCTCGACGTGGCGCGCGAGCCACTCTTCTTCGCTCTGCCCCGCGGCCTTCGCCTTCTCCTGCACCAGCGCCTCGATGGCGATGCGCTCGGCGGCCTCGGCGCGCAGCTCGAACTGCTGCTCCTGCAGCTTGGCCAGCTCGTCGGACACCTTGGCGTCGACCTCGGCCTGGCGGATGACGCGGTCGCCGAACTTCGCCACCACCGGCGTCGGCCCGTCCTCCTGCTGGGCAGCCTGCGTGGTGGCACAGCCCGACAGCACCAGCCCGACCATCAGCGCATGACGCATGCTCACTCTTTCTTTCCCAGCACCGCGTGGTGCGCACAGGCCCTCACCCGGGGCAGCTCGGCCGCCTGTCCGCGCGCGGGAGAGAGGAACCCCTTGTCGTCGACCCAGCTGAAGCACTTCCACCCGTTGAGGCACGCGGCGTCGTCAGTGCAAACCTCGCCGCAGTGGCCAAAAGTGGCGAAGCCGTCACCTTTCGGCACCACCACGCACCGCTCGTTCGGACGGCAGTCGCCGTGGGCCAGGCACTGCGAGCCCGCGGCGGGTCCCAGGTCTCCTCTCCGGGTCATGAACCAGGAGACGAAGACAGAGATGCCGACGAGGGCAAAGAGGGCCGTCGAGGTGCGGTTCACATCCCAGCCGGGGCAGCGCCACCCTCGGTCGGCAGCCGAGCGAACTCAGCCGGCTTCTCCAGCACCAGGGCCTCGCGCAGCACCTCGTCCACGTAGTCGACCAGGACGATCGTCATCACCTTGCGAACCTTCTGCGGGACCTCGCGCAGGTCCTTCTTGTTCTCGCGCGGCACGATGATGGTCTTGATGCCCAGGCGGTGCGCCGCCAGGCACTTCTCCTTGAGCCCGCCGATCGGCGTCACCCGGCCACGCAGGGTGATCTCCCCGGTCATCGCCACGTCGCGGCGCACCGGAATGCGGGTGATCGCCGAGACCAGCGCCGTCACCATCGTCACGCCCGCGCTGGGGCCGTCCTTGGGGAACGAGCCGGGGAAGTGGATGTGCAGATCGTTCTGCTCGAAGAACTTGTCCTCGATGCCGAAGCGCCGCGCCTTGCTGCGCACGTAGGTCACCGCCGCCTGCGCCGACTCCTTCATCACCTCGCGCAGGACGCCGGTGACGATCAGCTTGCCCTTGCCCGGCATGGTGGTGGCCTCGGTGACCAGCACCTCGCCGCCGAACTCGGTCCAGGCCAGCCCGTTCACCATGCCGACCTGGTTCTCCTTCTCGTTCTTGTCCTTGGGCACCTTGGGCATGCCCAACAGCTTCATCACCTTCTTCTGATCGACCGCGAAGGGCTGCTTGCCGTTCTTGAGCGCCTCGCGCGCCAGCTTGCGGAACACGCCCGCCAGCTCCCGCTCGAGGTTTCGCACCCCGGCCTCGCGCGTGTAGCGGCGGATCACCGTGCGGATGGAGGTGTCGGTCAGCTTCACCTCGACGTCACCCAGGCCGTTGGCTTCCTTCTGCTTGGGCACCAGGTAGCGCTTGGCGATCGCCAGCTTCTCCTCCTCGGTGTACCCGGCCAGCCTGATCACCTCCATGCGGTCCTGCAGCGGCTGCGGGATGCCGTGGAGCGAGTTCGCGGTGCAGATGAACATCACCTTCGAGAGGTCGTAGTCGAGGTCGAGGTAGTGATCGTTGAAGGTGTGGTTCTGCTCGGGGTCGAGCACCTCGAGCAGCGCCGACGAGGGATCGCCGCGGAAGTCGCTGGAGAGCTTGTCGATCTCGTCCAGCAGGATGACGGGGTTGCTCGACTCCGCCTTCTTGAGCGACTGCACGATCTTCCCGGGCATCGCGCCGATGTACGTGCGGCGGTGGCCGCGGATCTCGGCCTCGTCTCGCACGCCGCCCAGCGCGATGCGCACGAACTTCCGGCCCAGCGAGCGCGCGATGCTGCGGCCCAGCGAGGTCTTGCCCACGCCCGGAGGCCCCACGAAGCACAGGATCGGGCCCTTCATCTTCCCGACCAGCTGCTGCACCGCGAGGTACTCGAGAATGCGCTCCTTCACCTTCTTCAGGCCGTAGTGATCGGCGTTGAGCACGGCCTCGGCTTCGTTGATGTCGAGCTTGTCCTTGGTCTCGTCGCCCCAGGGCAGCGAGAGCACCCAGTCGATGTAGTTGCGGACGACCGTGGCCTCGGCGGACATCGGGCCCATCATCTTGAGCTTCTTGATCTCCTTCTTGATCTTGGCCTGCGCTTCCTTGGGCATCTTGCGGGACTTGAGCTTGTCGTCGAGCTCCTGCAGCTCGCTCTTGCCCTCGTCCTTGTCGCCCAGCTCGCGCTGGATGGCCTGCATCTGCTCGTTCAAGAAGTACTCGCGCTGCGTGCGCTCCATCTGCTTCTTCACGCGCGACTTGATGCGCTTCTCGGCCTTGAGGATCTCGATCTCGCCCTGCATCAGCTCGTAGAGCTTCTCGAGCCGCTTCACGGGCGACTCGGTCTCGAGCATCGTCTGCTTGTCGGCCACCGACTTGAACGGCAGGTGAATGGCGATGGTGTCCGAGAGGCGTGAGGCATCTTCGATCGTGCCCACCTGCTGCTGCAGCTCGGGTGCGATGCGCTTGTTGAGCTCGACATACGCCTTGAAGGTCGCTTGCACTGCGCGCACCAGCGCCTCGAGTTCCACACCCTTGGGGATCTCTTCGGTGACCCGCTCGAACTCGCAGAGAAAGAAGGGGTCGTGTGGGGCGAACTTGCTGATCTTCGCGCGCGCCACGCCTTCCACCAGCACCTTCACCGTCCCATCGGGCAGCGGCAGCAGCTGCACCACCTGCCCCAGGGTCGCGTAGGGGAACAGCTCGTCAGGCGCCGGATCGTTGGTCTTCGCCTTTTTCTGCGCGGCCAGCAGCAGCCACGCCTTGCCGTCGGCGCCCTTGCGCGCCATCGCGTCTTTCAGCGCAGCGATCGACTTCTCGCGCCCCACGTAGAGGGGACGCACTTCGTGGGGGAACAAAACGATGTCCCGGAGGGGCAGCATGGGCAGCATCGCTGCCTCCTTCTTGTCGTCGCGGCTGAAGAACATGGCTGTGCGGGGTTGTAGCGCTGAGCCTGAGACCCGTCACCTTTCCGGAAGGGGCGAGCTCAGAGTCTCAGCTGACTCATCAGGAAAGCGACCTGGTCTGCGGAGGACTCGATCGCCTTGGCCACTTGATCGGCGCCCCCATGACCTGCGTTGGCCTCGATGCGCAGCCAGCTGACGGTGTCCGGTGAGGCCGCCTGCACCTGGGCGGTGAACTTGCGCGCGTGGAACGGATCGACCCGATCGTCGTGATCGGCGCTCATCATCAGCAGCGACGGGTAGGTGGTGCCGGGCTTCACGTGCGCGGAGGGCGAGTAGGCGAGGAGCGTCTCGAGTTCCCCCGGCTTGTCAGGATCGCCGTACTCGGGGATCCACGTCTTGCCCGACCCGTAGAGGTGGTAGCGCGCCATGTCGAGCAGCGGCACCGCGCACACCACCGCGCGGAAGAGCTCAGGGCGCTGCGTCATCGCCACCCCGACCAACAGCCCGCCGTTGCTCCCTCCACGAATCGCGAGGCGCCGGGGGTTCGTCCACTTCTCCTTGATGA
>VFKJ01001242.1 GCA_009885595.1 Myxococcales bacterium
CCATCAAGGACGACCCCGCCGCCAATGAGGCCGCGCTCGCCCGGGTGCGGGCTGACAAGGAGCGCGAGGCCAAGGACGGCCACGACGGAACCTGGGTGGCGCACCCGGGCC
Organism: Myxococcales bacterium; assembly: GCA_009885595.1. GTDB lineage: Bacteria > Myxococcota > Myxococcia > Myxococcales > Myxococcaceae > Archangium_A. The sequence goes on from VFKJ01001242.1 coordinate 112, forward strand.
TGGTGTCCATCGCCAAGGCCATCTTCGACGCCCATGTTACCGGTCCGAATCAACTCCACGTGCTGCGCGAAGACGTGTCGATCGGGCGCGACGAGCTGCTCGGCGTGCCCGAAGGAACGCGCACGGAAGACGGTCTCCGGCACAACGTGCGTGTGGGCGTCCGTTATCTCGAGGCCTGGCTCAGGGGTCAGGGCTGCGTGCCGCTGTTCAACCTGATGGAGGACGCCGCCACCGCCGAGATCAGCCGCGCTCAGGTGTGGCAGCAGGTCCGCCACGAGATCATCACCGCAGAGAAGCTCGACCAGGTGATCGCCGAGGAGCTCTCCTTGGCCACCGGCGGCAAGTTCGACGAAGCCCGGAAGTTGTTCCGATCCCTCTCCATCGCAGACCAGTTCGAGGAGTTCCTCACCATCCCGGCCTACCAACAGCTGTTGGCCTCCGAAGTGCAGACGCCAACCGCAGCCTGAAATCCCCAACCACCGTCGGTGATCCACGCGCCTCATCGGGAGGACGCGAGCGGCACCGTCTTGCCTGCAGCACCACAAGGAGTCCGCGTCATGACCGAACTTGCCAAGCCCCTGAACCTGACCACCGGCGACCTCCACGCGCGTCGCTTCGACGGCATCAAGCGGCCCTACTCGAAGGCCGACGTGGAGAAGCTGCGTGGCTCCTTCAAGATCGAGCACTCGCTGGCCCGCCACGGCGCCATGCGGCTGTGGGAGCTGCTCCACACCCGGCAGTACGTGAACACGCTGGGCGCGATGACCGGCGGGCAGGCCGTGCAGATGGTGAGGGCGGGGCTGGAAGCGCTCTACATCTCGGGCTGGCAGGTCGCCGCCGACGCCAACACCTCGGGCCAGATGTACCCGGACCAGTCCCTCTATCCGGTCGACTCGGTCCCCAACCTCGTGCGGCGGATCAACTCGGCCCTGCGCCGCGCGGATCAGATCGATCACGCCGAGGGCCGGAAGGATCGCCAGTGGCTGGTGCCGATGATCGCCGACGCCGAGGCGGGCTTTGGCGGCCCCTTGAACGCGTTCGAGCTGATGAAGGCGATGATCGAGGCGGGCGCGGCCGGCGTTCACTTCGAAGACCAGCTCGCCTCGGAGAAGAAGTGCGGCCACATGGGCGGCAAGGTGCTGGTGCCCACCGCTCAATTCATCCGCACCCTGGTGGCGGCGCGGCTGGCGGCCGACGTGTGCGACGTGCCCACGCTGGTGGTGGCCCGCACCGACGCGCAGTCCGCAAGGCTCATCACCAGCGACATCGACGAACGTGACCTGCCCTTCATCGACGGCAAGGATCGCACGCCCGAGGGCTTCTACCGGCTCAAGGTCAAGGGCGACGACTTCGCGATCGCCCGCGGCCTCGCCTACGCGCCCTACGCCGACCTGCTGTGGTGCGAGACCAGCACGCCCGACCTGAAGCAGGCGCGCCGCTTCGCCGAGGCGATCCACGAGAAGTTCCCCCACAAGATGCTGGCGTACAACTGCTCGCCCTCGTTCAACTGGAAGAAGAACCTCGACGACGCCACCATCGCCACCTTCCAGCGGGAGCTGGGCGCGCTGGGGTACAAGTACCAGTTCGTCACCCTGGCGGGCTTCCACTCGCTCAACTTCGGGATGTTCGAGCTCGCCTCGCAGTACCGGGAGAGCGGCATGGCGGCGTACAGCCACCTGCAGCAGGCCGAGTTCGGCGCCGAGGAGTACGGCTACACGGCCACCCGTCACCAGCGCGAGGTGGGCACCGGGTACTTCGATCAGGTGACCGAGGTGATCTCCGGCGGGCTGTCCTCGACCAAGGCCCTCGGGGAATCCACCGAACACCAGCAGTTCCAGGAGCCCTTCAGCGGGCGACAAGCCCCCACAACTGCTCAGTAAATCACCGTCGGGAAATTTCCGATGCCTTGCCCCGGACCGGCGGCTAGCGTCGCGCCCCCTATGGCCAAGGCGCGCGCGAAGACCAAAGCGAAGTCCGGCAGCAAGACGAAGGCGAAGAGCAAGAAGTCCGCGCTCGAGCGCAAGCCGGCGGTGAAGGCGAAAGCCGTGAAGAAGCCGGTCGCGAAGAAGGTGGTCGCGAAGAAGGTGGTCGCGAAGAAGCCCGTGGCGAAGAAGAAGATCGCGGCGAAGGCAGCGCCGAAGAACGTGAAGGCGCCCGCCAAGAAGGTGCCCACGCGCATCATTCCCAAGGCCACCCCGGTGTCGCCTCCGCGCAAGCCGCTGGCGCCCGCGGTCGATCGCGCGCTGGCCCAGGCCGACGTGGAGGGCCTCATCAGCCGCCTGCCTCCGCCGGTGCAGCCGGTGGTGAAGACGCTGCGCCGGTTGGTGCTCGAGGCCGCGCCCGAGGCTTCCGAGCTGCTCGATGACGGGTCGCCCGCGTACTTCGCCAACGGCGTGTTCGCGCGCATCATTCCTTCCGAGCGCCAGGTGCTGGTGAAGTTCCTCCGCGGCGACGATCTGCCCTCGGCCAGCGAGCTCTCTGACGGTGCGATCGCGCTGACCTCGGTGGAAGAGCTCAAGGAGACGGTGCTGCGCAAGCTGGTGCGCGAGGCCGTCATGCTCAACCTCTCGACGCCGACCATCGTCCAGGCCTGAGTATCGAGTAGTGCGCATCGACGCCCTCATCTTCGATCTCGACGGCACCCTCGCGGACTCGATCGCCGACATCGGCGAGGCGATGAACGCCGTGCTGGCCGAGGTGAAGCTGCCTCCGCACTCGCTGGAGGCCTACAAGCAGTTCGTCGGTGAAGGCGCGGAGAACCTCGCGCGGCGCGCCGCCCGAGCAGCGCTGGGGCTCGATTGGAAGCTCGCTTCCGACGAGGGGCTCCCGCGCCCCCTGCCTGAGCTCGTGGAGTCCTACCGGGTGCAATACGGGAAGCTGGAGCACGCGAACTCGACTCCGTACGCGGGCATCGACGCGATGCTCGACGGGGTGGTGGCGAGCGGCCGCAAGATGGCGGTGCTGTCCAACAAGCGCGACGACTTCACCAGGCACCTGGTGAAGCACCAGTTCGGCCGCTGGCCTTTCGTGGACGTGCGCGGCGAACGCGATGGGGTGCCCCGCAAGCCCGATCCCACGGCGGCGCTGGAGCTGGCGCTCGAGCTCAACGTGCTCCCCGCGCGCATCGGCTTCGTGGGCGACACTCCGATCGACATGGGCACCGCGCGGCGCGCCGGGATGATCGGCATCGGCGTGCTCTGGGGCTTTCGGACCCGGGCCGAGCTGACCGAGTCCGGCGCCCAGTTCCTGCTGGAGCGCCCGCTGGAGCTCCTGCCCCTCTTGCGCTGAACAGGCGTGCTGGGTACATCGCGGCCCTTCCCAAAGGAGGACCATGCGGTCACACCATTTCCTGACGATGGCGGTCGTGTTTTTCGCGCTCGGGTGCGGGCGTGAAGCGACCTTCCAGGTGCGCGAGAGCGTCGAGCAGCTCTTCGTCACGCACGCCAAACCCGGCGACACCCTGGTGGTGGTCGACTCCGCGAACAAGGAGCTCGCCTCGGGCGTGGTGGATGAGCAGGGCAGCCTGGTGTTCCGCAGGCTGCCTCCGGGCAAGGACTACTTCGTCAAGACGAAGGGCGAGTCGCCCGAGCAGACCAGGCCGTTGACCGTGCTCTCCGTGGAAGGGAGCGCGCCGAAGGTGGCGTCCTACGCAGCGCAGAAGCTGGTGGCGGGCTTCAACTACCTCACCATGCGCGACGGCACGACGCTGTCGGCGTGGGTGACCTTGCCGCGCGGCAAGGGCCCGTTCCCCACGGTGGTGAACTACTCGGGCTACGACGCCTCGCGCCCGCAGGATCCGAACCCCGATCTCGACTTCCTCACCGACGAGTTCCCCATCCTGAAGAACCCCCCCACCGATGCCTCGGCGATGCTGGCGGGCATGATGAACTACGCGACGGTCAGCGTGAACGTGCGCGGCACGGGCTGCTCCGGCGGCGCGTACGACTACTTCGAGACCATGCAGGTGCTCGACGGCTACGACGTGATCGAGATCGTCGCCGCGCAAGACTGGGCGCTCCACCACCAGGTGGGCATGGTGGGCCTCTCCTACCCGGGCATCACCCAGCTCTTCGTGGGCGCCACCCAGCCGCCCGGCCTCGCGGCGATCGCGCCGATGTCGGTGATCGGCAGCACCGACAGCACGCTGCTCCCGGGCGGCATCTTGAACGACGGCTTCGCGCTCTCCTGGGTCACCAACGTGCTCTCGAAGGCGGTGCCGTATGGACAGGGTTGGGAACACAAGCGCGTCGACGCGGGCGACACCATCTGCGCCGAGAACCAGCTGCTGCACAGCCAGCTGATCGACAACGTCGCGCAGGCGCGGAAGGTCGTCTTCTACGATCCGCAGGAGCACGATCGCCTGAACCCCGGCACCTTCGTCGATCGCATCAACGTGCCCGTGTTCATCACCGGCGCCTGGCAGGACGAGCAGACGGGGCCCTACTTCTTCCTGCTGTTCGACAAGTTCGTGAACGCGCCGGCCCTGCGCATGACCGCGGTGAACGGGGTGCACATCGACGGCTTCGGTCCGTACATCTCGGCCGAGTGGCAGACCTTCCTCGAGCTGTTCGTGGCGAAGCGAAAGCCGATCGATCCGGCGCGCATGCGCAACATCTCGCCCTTGCTCTACAGCAGCTTCTTCAAGTCGGGCATCGTGCTGCCGGCCTCGCGCTTCCTGAGCTACGCCACCTACGAAGAGGCGCTCGCCGCGTGGCAGGCCGAGCCGAAGCTCGAGGTGATGTTCGAGAGCGGCGCGGGCGACACCACCTACCTCGGGGCTCCGGTGGAGACCTTCCGCAAGAGCTTCACGCAGTGGCCTGCTCCACAGACCAGCCCGCTGGAGGTCTACCTGCAGCAAGGTGGCAAGCTGGGCGCCACGCCGCCGACTGAGGCGAGCTCGGCTTCGCAGTTCGCGCTCGACCCGGCGGCCGGAGTGACAGGGGTGCTGGCGCCCCGCGGCAACGTCTGGGACCCGCTGCCGGACTACGCCTGGAAGCAGCCGGGGCAGGGCGAGGCGGTGGTGTTCGAGGGTGAGCCGCTCACCGGCGACTTGATGATGCTGGGCACCGCCAGCGTCGACCTGTTCCTCAACTCGCCGGTGGAGGACGCCGATCTCGAGGTGACGCTCTCGGAGGTCCGCCCCGACGGCAAGGAGATGTACATCCAGTCGGGGTGGCTGCGCGCAGGTCACCGCAAGCCCGGCCCCACGGCGACCGCGCTCTGGCCCGCGCAGACGCTCAAGGAGGACGCCTGGCAGCCGCTGCCCCTCAACCAGTGGACGCCGGTGCGGGTCGGCATCTCGGGCTTTGCTCACGTGATGCGCGCGGGCTCGCGGGTGCGGGTGTCGATCGACACGCCCGGCGGCGTGCGCGCGGACTGGCGCTTCGCCCTCCAGACCTTCCCCAACGCGGTGAGGTACGGCGTCGCGCACGAGGCCGCCCATCCGTCGAAGCTGGTGCTGCCGCGCTTGATGGGCGCGACGGTGCCCACCGCGATGCCGCCGTGCCCGTCGAACCGCGGGCAGCCGTGCCGTGACTACGTGCCTCCGAACAATCAGCCCTTCGCCCCGTAAGCCCTGGATCGCATTGGCGATTTCGGCAGGTGTCGCCCCGACGTGCTAGGTCCTCGGACGTGACCGAACCACGTTGGGTTTTTCCAGCAGACCGCGCCGAGCTCGCGCAGACCGA
>VFKJ01000234.1 GCA_009885595.1 Myxococcales bacterium
GCGCTGCGCGAGGTGTGCTGCTCGAAGGCCAGGCCCAGGCTCACCCCGAGCGGCACCGCACCCAGCCAGCGGGCGACGCGCAGCTCTGCTCTTCCGCCGACGCCCAGGCCCGAGAACGGCACCACCACGCCGCCCATCGCCTGGAGGCTCCAGCTGTCGAGGCGAGCGACGTTGACGAGCGGCGCAAGCTCGGGCTCGTCGGCGACGACTTCAGCAGCCGCCACTGCCAGCGCGCGCGGCGGCGGTGAAGCGGGAAGCGGGGGCGCGAGCGGCTCGGGGGCCGGCGGCGCAGGGGCGAGCTGTGGGGCGGGCTTCAGCTCCGCCTGCACCGGCGCCGGGGCGGCCTGGCCCTTCCTCTTCGGCGTCGGGGCAGCGTGGCTCAGCGCCCCCAGCAGCATCAGCACGACGGCGAACGAGCGGGCGATTCGAAGCTCCATCCTCGAGGTGTGTCCCGGGGCGCCGGGCAGAAGGCAGCGTTTCTTTGCCTGCCGGCAGTGATTGCCGGCCACTCACCGGGAAACCGCCGGCTGCCCAGGGAGTCCCCACATGAAGAAGTCGCTGCTCGTCATCACCCTCACGCTGCTCTGGAGCTGCGCCGAGAAGGACACCACCGCCCCCCCCGCGCCAGTGGTCGACCCCATCGAGAGCCCGACCCCGAAGCTGAAGGTGTCGGTGACCGGCTCGGCAGAGTTCGGCGCGACCGTGAAGCTCACCGGCGGCGCGGCCGACGTCACCACCACCGCCGACAGGTTCACTGCTCGCTGGCGCGCCGAGGTCGAGTTCAAGCAGGACGCGGAGAACACCCTGAGCGTCACCGCCACCGACGCTGCGGGGAACGTCTCCGAGCCGACGGTGGTGACGGTGGTGCAGGCCTCGCCCAGGGCCGCGAGCATCAAGCTGTCGCTCACCACCCCCCTGGCCAGGGCCGGCGAGCTGGTGGGGCTGACCGCGCGCGTGCAGGATCAATACGGGAACGAGATGCCTGACGCGCCCGTCACCTTCGAGAGCACCCCCACGCTCGCCCAAAGCTTCACCATCCCCGGCTCGATGCCCGCCGTCACCAAGGGGCAGGGGGTGCTCGCGGGCACCCACCAGTTCGTCGCGTTCGAGCTCTCGGCGGTGAAGGCGGCGGACTACGTCTTCCAGCTCAAGGCGACCGCGGGCACGGTCAGCGACACCCAGCCGGTCACCATTCGCCCGGCCCCGGGCCACGCGTTCTCGACGCTGCACTGGGCGCCCATGGGCACCCAGCTCACCATCGCCGCCGGGCAGGACGCCGCGTACACCTACGAGGTGGTCGATCTCTACGGCAACCTCACCACCGGCCCGGTCTCGGCCTTCACCAACGCGCCCGGCGCCATCGTGGTGGAAGACGGCGTCTCGGGCGCGGGGCAGGTCACGCGAATCGCCACCGCCGGCAGCTGGACCACCTCGTTCTACATCGCGGGGGTGGGCCAGAAGGGCTCGCTCGCGCTCTCGGTCGGCACCGCCCCGGCGGCCTTCATCGACCTCGTCGCCTCGGCCACGCTCACCAGCCCGCAGACGCCGGTGAAGCTCTTCGCGCGGGTGCGGGACGCCTTCGGCAACCCCATCGAGTGCACCGCCGCCACCGCGGCCGACGTGACCTTCACCACCACGGGCACCGCCACCACCGGCCCCACGCCTGGCGCGACCACCTGCTTCAACGGCGCGTTCCAGGCGACGGTCACCTTCACCGCCGAGGACAACTACGCCGTCACCGCCACCCACCAGCCCACCGGCGCGTCAGCCACCTCGAGCAGCGTCTTCATCACCGTGCTCAACTTCGACAACACCCCGCCGCAGGTGTCCATCTCGGGCATCACCGTCAACGGCACCCCCTGCGCGCCGGCCTCGCGCACGGCCGGCGCGGGCTGCGACGTGACCAACGGTGACTCGGTGGAGTTCGACGTGGTGGCCACCGACAACTCGGCCCTGGCCCAGGTCGCCTACAACATCTTCTTCGAGTCTTCCCAGTCGCTGCGCACCCGCACCGTCTTCGTGGCCGCCAACCAGGCGAGCGCGACGGTGCACTTCCGCTTCGGGGTCAACTCGAACGCCATCGAGACCGCGCCCCTGGTGGCGATGGCGATGGACCGGGCGGGCAACATCATGAACTCGGCTGCGGTGAACTTCTTCGTCAACAACGGCTTCGCCCTGGGCGGGCGCAGCCTCACCCTGGCGGTCGCTTCTCCGCTGCTCAACCGCCCGGCCGACATCGCGCTCGACTCGGCCGGCGGCCTGTACGTGCTCAACCGCGGCAACGCAGAGCTGCTCCGGGTGCCCGCGGGCGGGTCGGCCCAGCTCGTCGCGAACAACGTCTTCGGGGAGTTCCTCGCCCTCGCGGGCAGCGGCGCCGGCGAGCGGCTGTTCGTGAGCGACCGCTTCAACGGCGGCGTGGTGCGCGCCTTCAACCCGGGCACCAACACAATGGGGACCTGGGCCACCTACGGCGGTGGCAACTCGCAGGGGCTGGCGGTGCAGGGGGCGCTCCCGGCGCGCGGCTGGGTGGACCTCACTACCAGCGTCGACGGCGATCGCCTCACCCTCACGCAGAACGCGGTGGCGGTGGTCTACGAGCTCGACAGCAACGCCTCGTGCACCTCCGCTCCCCCGGGGCTCATCTGCGTGCCCTTCGTCGCCAGCAACGGCCCGGTGGCGCTGGCGCAGGCGATCAACGCCAACGCCGCGTCGGTGGTGGGTGCGAGCGTGGCCACCACCACGCCTTCGCGGGTGAACCTCTTCACGAAGGTCGCCGGCGAGCTCACCGCCACCAACACCGTCTCCATCACCGTCACGGGCGGCCTGCAGCGCTCGTTCAACACCCTGGCGGAGGGCCACGACGCCGACCTCTGGGTGGGCAACAACGGTGACAACAGCGTGCGCCGCTTCCTCACCTCCGGCACGCCGCCCGTGGGTGGCCACGGGGTCTTCAACGTCGGGGCGCCGCAGTTGGGCCTCGCGGTGCGCGACGTGTGGACCACCGCCACCGACCGGCTCTTCGATTCGGTCGAGTACTTCGTCGACGACGGCAACAACAACCGGCTGCTCGCCGCGCGCACCAGCGTCACGGGCGGCGGCGGCATCATCTCGACGGCGACGGTGCCCCTCTTCACGCTCGCCAATGGCGGCTTCAACGCGCTGTGGGACGTGCAGTTGCTGCCCAACGGGTGCCTGGTGGTCTCCGACGACGGCAACGGCGACGTGTTCGCCATCGACACCAGCAACCCGGCCAACACCAACCCCACGGTGGAGCGCATCGCGCGCAACCTGCCCGGCCCGCGTGGCCTGGCCCTCGACGCCGCCGGCAACCTGCTGATCGCCGTCGACCAGGGCAACGCGGTGGTGCGGCTCTCGCCCACCCCAATCACCACCGACTGCTACTGACCTGCAGGTTGTGGGGGCCGCGCCAGGTGGACATAATGGCCACATGGTCGTCTCGGTCCGAAACCTGAGAGATCACCTGAGCGAGTACCTCCGCCGGGTGCAGAACGGTGAGTCCGTGACCGTCACCGATCACGGCCGGCCGGTGGCGGCGTTGGTCGCGTTGTCGACGAAGGGCGCTTCGCCCGCGGATCGGCTGGCCCGCCTCGAGGCTTCGGGTGAGGTGACGGCTCCGACCGCCGCCATCTTCACCCGCGTCAAGCGCACCCGGGTGCGCGGCAAGAGGGTCTCGCGCACGCTGCTGAGTGACCGCGGGTGATTCACTTCCTTGAGGGTCTCCGGGTGGGGCTGCTCTGGAGGCGCCTTTCTGATCGCTGCGTCCTCCCCACAGCATTGATCGCGATCACCCCAGTAGAACTCAACTTCCGCAGAAGCTGCGCTCTGTGTGGGTGCTCGCGCGCGCAATGTCGCGGAAATAGATGTTGTCCCCCCCTTATGGATTCGGTACGTGCCGCCACCTCCAAGAGGTCGACACCATGGCTCAGATTTTCCCCCGGTGGACCAATCAGACCCCCCGGCTCATCACCATCGGCGGTCTCGTAGGTCTCGGGGCGCTGACTTTCGCCGTGTACTGGTGGGCTTCGCCGTACCACACCGACGTCGGCTACCAGCCGGCTCAGCCCGTCGCGTACAGCCACGCGCTGCACGCCGGTGAGCTGAAGATGGACTGCCGCTATTGCCACGTCGGCGTCGAGCAGGGCGCGGTGGCCGGGGTGCCGCCCACGCAGACCTGCATGAACTGCCACGCGCAGGTGAAGAAGGGCTCCGAGAAGCTCAAGCCCGTGTACGACTCCTGGGCGGACGGCAAGGGCGAGAAGAGCATTCCCTGGGTGCGCATTCACCAGCTGCCCGACTTCGCCTTCTTCAACCACTCCGCGCACGTGGCCCTGGGCGTGGGCGAGCACCGCGCCGCCATCGGCTGCGAGACCTGCCACGGCCGCATCGACACCATGGAAGTGGTGGCCCAGGTGCAGCCGCTCTCGATGTCCTGGTGCATCGACTGCCACAGCGACCCCGCCCAGTACCTCCGCCCCGTGGACGCCGTCACCAAGATGGGTTGGTCGCCCGACGTGGAATGGCAGCGCAAGCAGCAGGACATCGCCGCGACGCTCGACCCGCCGGGCTCGCTGTCGGGCGCGCAGCGCTACGTCGACGGCCACTACCAGACCTACGCGACGGCCGGCTGCTCTGGCTGCCACCGCTGAAGCTTTGAAGGAGCGAAAGTCATGAAGAAGGATCCTTACGCGCCGCTTGGCGGGCAGCCCACAAAGACCCCGGAGTACTGGCGTTCGCTCGAGCAGCGCAGCAACGACGAGTCGGTCACCTCGCAGTACGAGGCCGAGTTCGCCAACGGCATCACCACGCCGACCGGCTTCAACCGCCGCGACGCGATGAAGCTCGCCGGCGCCTCCATCGCGCTGGGCTCGCTGGCCGGCTGCGAGAAGCTGCGCCGCGACCCCGAAGAGATCCTCCCCTTCGTCCGCCCGCCCGAGAAGTACGTGGCTGGCGTCAAGCTGATGTACGCCACCGCCACCCAGCGCTCCGAAGGCGCGCTGGGGCTGCTGGCCGAGGCCAACGAGGGCCGCCCCACCAAGCTCGAGGGCAACCCCGTTCACCCCAGCTCGCTGGGCGCGACCGACTCCTGGGCCCAGGCGGAGATCTTGCGCCTCTACGATCCCCAGCGCGCGAAGTCGCCGCTCAAGGCCGGCGCCGCCGCCAAGTGGGACGAGTGGGACGCGTTCGCCAAGGACCACTTCGGCAAGCTCACCGCCGAGCAGGGCAAGGGGCTCGCGTTCCTCGTCGAAGAGGACATGGGCCCCACCTTCGAGCGCCTGCTCGGCAAGCTCCCCGCCGCGAAGGTGGTTCGGTTCGATCCGCTCGCGCCTGACAACGCCATCCAGGGCGCGCAGCTCGCCTTCGGCCCCGGGGCCCGCGCGCACGTCGACTTCGGCAAGGCGAAGGTGGTGTTCTCGCTCGACTCCGACTTCCTGCAGAGCGGGCCCGATCACCTCAAGCTCTCGCGTCAGTTCGGCGTCACCCGCGCGGTGCACCAGCAGATCGACGCGCAGAAGATGATCCGCCTCTACGTGGCGGAAGCCGCGTTCAGCACCACCGGCACCAACGCCGATCACCGCGTGCGCATGAGCTCGGGTGAAGGCGTCAACGTGCTCAAGGCGCTCGCGGGGCAGCTGGGCCTGGCGGACCTGGCGGCCGGCGGCGGCCCGCTGTCCGAGGTGCAGACGAAGTTCGTCACCGCGCTCGCGAAGGATCTGACCGCCAACAAGGGCACCTCGGTCGTGATGGTCGGCGAGCGGCAGCCCCCCGCGGTGATCGCGCTGGGCCACGCCATCGACGCGGCGCTCGGCAACCTCGGCGCCACCCTCACCATCAGCTACCCCGAGACCCCGGCGGCCCGGGTGGGCATGCACGAGCAGCTCGCGGGCCTGGTGAAGGCGATGACCGCGGGTGAAGTCACTACCCTGGTCACCTTCGAAGGCAACCCGCTCTACACCGCGCCCGGCGTGCTCAAGTTCGCCGACGCGCTCGCCAAGGTCACCTTCGTGCACACAGGCGTGCTGCCCGAAGAGTCCGGCCTCAAGGCCACCTGGCACCTGCCCTCGGCGCACTTCCTCGAGGCGTGGGGCGACGCCAGCGGCTGGGACGGCACCGCCAGCCTGGTGCAGCCGATCATCCTCCCCCTGCACGGCGCCCGCGCCGGCGTCTCGCTGCTGGCCCAGATGGTGGGCGAGGCCGAGACCGCCGATCGCAAGCTCGTCGAGGGCACCTGGCTGGGCAAGAAGGTCGCTGACGTGAAGGCGTGGCGTAAGGCGCTGCACGACGGCGTGATCGCCGGCACCAGCCGCAACGCGGGCACCGCCGAGCTGAAGACGCCGGACATCGTCGCCGCGCTGGGCACCGTGAAGGCCACCACCGCGAGCAAGGACTCGCTCGAGTTCATCGCCGTCGACGGGCACCTCAAGGACGGCCGCCTCTCGAACGTGTCGTGGCTGATGGAGCTGCCCGACTCGATGTCCAAGCTCTGCTGGGACAACGCGGCGCTCATCTCGCCCGTGCTGGCCAAGGAGCTGGGCATCAAGAGCGGCGTCTTCAAGAACCGCTACGACGCCTCCGTGGTCGAGCTCTCGGTGGACGGCCGCAGCATCAAGGCGCCCACCTTCGTGCTGCCCGGCCTCGCCGACTACAGCATCGTGATGAACCGCGGCTACGGCCGCAGCTTCGGCTACGTCGCCACCGGCGTGGGCGTCGACGCGCACCCGCTGCTGGGCGCCAACGGCTCGGTGGTGCAGGGCGTGAAGCTGAGCCTCACCGGCGACAGCCAGGACCTCGCGTCTACCCAGGACCACTTCGCGGTGCCTGGCAACCCGCTCAAGGAGCTCACCTTCGCGCAGATGTCGGCGGAGGCTCCCGGCGCCGCGGAGCGCTCGCTGGGCCTGGGCACCCGCCCGCTGTTCCGCTCCGCCACCGCGTCGAACTACGCGAAGAACGCCCAGTTCGCGCGCGAGGGCGACATGCCCGAGAACCTGGTCACCCTCGGCACCCCGAAGAACCGCCCGAGCAAGCCGATTCAGCCGCACAGCGAGGTCGTCTACGAAGGCCAGCAGTGGGGCATGGTGATCGACCTGTCTTCCTGCACCGGCTGCGGCGTCTGCACGGTGGCCTGCATCGCGGAGAACAACATTCCGGTGGTGGGCCGCGAGCAGGTGCTGCTGGGCCGCGAGATGCACTGGATCCGGATTGACCGTTATTACTCGGGCGACGTGGAGCAGCCCCGCGCGCTGCACCAGCCGCTGACCTGCATGCACTGCGAGAACGCCCCGTGCGAGCCGGTCTGCCCGGTGTCCGCCACCGTGCACGACGAAGAGGGCCTCAACTCGATGGCGTACAACCGGTGCATCGGCACCCGGTACTGCGCCAACAACTGCCCCTACAAGGTGCGCCGCTACAACTACCTGGACTTCACGCACACCGGTAACTACTACGTCGAGCCGGAGTGGAAGGCGCGGATGAACACGCTCAAGCTCCAGCGCAACCCCGACGTCACCGTGCGGTACCGCGGCGTGATGGAGAAGTGCACGTACTGCACGCAGCGCATCGACGAGGCGAAGATCGCCGCGAAGCGCGCGGGCAACGATCGCAAGAAGCTCCCCGACGGCGCGGTGACGCCGGCCTGCGCCCAGGCCTGCCCCACCCAGGCCATCACCTTCGGCAACATCAACGACCTCGAGTCGAGGGTGGCGAAGCTGAAGGGCAGCGAGCGCAACTACGAGCTGCTGCAGGAACTCAACGTCCGCCCGCGCACCACCTACCTCGCGCGCGTTCGCAACGAGAACGAGGAGCTCGCCTGACATGGCCACTTCAACGAACGCCATCACGCTGCCCGACGACATCCGCCTCCGCGGAGACGTCGTCCTCCCCGACCCCGTCGTCGGCCGCGAGCTGCTGGTTCGCGGACCGCACGACTTCCACGCCGTCACCGAGCTGGTGTGCAAGGTCAACGAGGCGCCCCTCAAGGCGACCCCCAAGCCCTTCCTCTTCGGCCTCGCGCTCGCCGCTTCCGGCCTGGCGATGTTCGGCGGCTACATCGGCTACCTGCTGTGGGAAGGCCCCGGCATCTGGGGCAACAACAACCCCGTCGGCTGGGCCTGGGACATCGTCAACTTCGTGTTCTGGGTCGGCATCGGCCACGCCGGCACGCTGATCAGCGCCATCCTCTATCTGTTCCGGCAGAAGTGGCGCACCTCGATCAACCGCTACGCCGAGGCGATGACCATCTTCGCCGTCATCGCGGCGAGCTCCTGCGTGGCGCTCCACACCGGCCGCGTGTGGATGGACTACTACCTCTTCCCCATTCCCAACCAGATGGGGCTGTGGCCGAACTTCCGCTCGCCGCTGGAGTGGGACGTGTTCGCCGTCAACACGTACTTCCTGGTGTCGCTGCTGTTCTGGTTCACCGGCCTCGTGCCCGACTTCGCCACCCTGCGGGACCGCGCCACCGTGCGCTGGCGCCAGGTGTTCTACGGCGCGCTCTCGCTGGGCTGGCGCGGCTCGATGCGCCACTGGGTGACCTACGAGAAGGCGTACCAGATCCTCGCGGCCTTCTCGGCGCCGCTGGTGCTCTCGGTGCACACCATCGTCTCCTTCGACTTCGCCGTCTCTCAGCTGCCCGGCTGGCACACCACCATCTTCCCGCCGTACTTCGTGGCCGGCGCCGTGTTCAGTGGCTTCGCCATGGTGCAGACGCTGATGCTGCCGGCGCGGCACTGGCTGGGCCTCAAGGACCTGGTCACCGCCAAGCACATCGAGAACACCAACAAGATCATTCTCGTGACGGGTTCGCTCGTCGGCTACGCGTACGCGATGGAGTTCTTCGTCGCGGCCTACTCGGGCAACGACTACGAGGGCTTCACGTTCCTGAACCGCATGGGCGGCCCGTACTGGTGGGCCTACTGGATCATGGTCAGCTGCAACGTGATCACCCCGCAGCTCTTCTGGTTCCGCAAGGTGCGCACCTCGCCGACCTGGAGCTTCATTCTGGCGTTCTTCGTGAACATCGGAATGTGGTTCGAGCGCTTCGTGATCACCGTGACCTCGCTGCACCGTGACGCGCTGGTCTCGAGCTGGGACTACTTCGTGCCGGTGACCGAGGTCTTCTACCTGGTCGGCACCTTCGGGCTCTTCTTCACCCTGTTCCTGCTCTTCATCCGCTTCTTCCCGGTCATCGCCATGGCCGAGGTGAAGATGGTGATGCCGCAGGCCAACCCGCACTGGGAAGGCTACGGCCACGCAGGGGAGCAGCACGCCCCCGCGGTCGCGGCTTCGGGAGGTCACTCATGAGCGCGCCCAGGCTGTGGGGAGTGCTGGCGCAGTACGAGAACCCGTACACCATCACCCGGGCCTGCGAGCAGGTGCGTGACGCGGGCTACAGCGAGTGGGACGCCTGCGTTCCTTTTCCCGTGCACGGCCTCGACCGCGCCATGGGCCTCAAGCCCTCGAAGCTGCCGTGGATCGTGCTGGCCGTCGGCATCGCGGGCAGCAGCTTCGCCCTCTTCTTCGAGGCGTGGGCGATGGGCACGGCCTACCCGATGGTGGTCGGCGGCAAGCCGCTGTTCTC
The DNA here is from genome assembly GCA_009885595.1 of Myxococcales bacterium. Taxonomy (GTDB): domain Bacteria; phylum Myxococcota; class Myxococcia; order Myxococcales; family Myxococcaceae; genus Archangium_A. Next base: position 9,596 of record VFKJ01000234.1, read on the forward strand.
GCTGCCGGCCTTCGTGCCCGTCTGGTACGAGATGACCGTCCTCTCCAGCTGCGTGACGGCCTTCCTCGCGAACTGGATCCTGAACGGCCTCCCGCGCCCGCATCACCCGGCCTTCGCCAGCAAGGCGTTCGAGCGCGTCACCGACGACAAGTTCTTCATCATGGTCGAGGCGAGCGACCCCAAGTTCGATCTGGAGAAGACCAAGGCGCTGCTCACCTTCGCCGGCGCCACCCTGGTCGAGGAGCTCGAGCCGTGAAGAATTCACTTTTCGCCCTGGTGGTGCTGCTCGCCGGTTGCCGCGGTTGGGAAACCGAAGAGCGCCCCGTTCACCTCATCAAGAACATGGACGTGCAGGAGGCGGGCAGGGCCTACCGCAAGGACTCCACCGGCCTGTTCGCCGACGGGCGCACCTCGCGCCTGCCCATCGAAGGCACCGTGGCCCAGGGCCACCTCGACGAAGACTTCCTCTGGGAAGAGGGCGTCGACGAGAAGGCCGAGCCCAGCAAGGCGTTCCCGGCCAGCGTGAAGGAGTCGTGGGACCTGCAGGTCGCCCGCGGCCAGAACCGCGCGATGATCTACTGCTCGCCCTGCCACGGCAGCGCCCTGGACGGGAAAGGCACCCTCGCCGCGCTCGCCCTCGACGGCGGGCCGCGCCTCACCGTGCCCCCGCCGGACCTGCACCTCGAGCGCATCGCCAAGGACATGACCGTCGGGAAGATCTACTCGGCCATTCGCAACGGGGTGAACGCGGGCAACATGCCCAGCTACGCCGCGCAGCTGCCCGTGGCCGATCGCTGGGCCGTCGTCGCCTACGTGAAGGCCGAGCAGATGAAGAAGGACCCCTCGGTGCAGCAGGAGCCGGGCGGGGTGGTGGTGGCCGAGGTGAAGGTCGCATCGGTGGAAGCGGGCGCGGCGCTCTACAAGGCGCGCGCGTGCAACGCCTGCCACTCCATCGACGGCAGCAAGCTGGTGGGGCCCAGCTTCAAGGGCCTGTGGGGCCGCACCGAGAAGACCAGCGGCGGGGACGTCACCGTCGACCTGGCGTACCTGAAGGAATCGCTGGTCAACCCGATGGCGAAGATCGTCGAAGGCTACCCGCCGGCGATGCCCCCGCAGGTGCTCACCGATCTCGAGGTCGAGAGCATCGCGCTGTACCTCCAGACGCTGAAGTGAGAGGCCGACCGTGAGCCACAGCGAAATCAAGAAGCCGGAAGACATTCAGATTCCCCCCTCGAGCTTCCTCGCGAAGCTGCCCATGCTCGGCGGCATTCTCGCGGTGGCGGGCCTGGGCGCGACGCTCGCCGCGGCCTTCGGCGCGCACAAGGCCCGGGCGATGTTCAGCTACCTCTGGGCGTTCGAGACGGTGCTGGCGATCGCGCTGGGCGGCCTGGGCTGGCTGTTGATCGATCACACCGTGCGCGCCGGCTGGGGCGTGGTGGTGCGCCGCTTCGTGGAGACCACCGCGGCGACCCTGCCGGTGTTCGCGTTGCTGTGGCTGCCCATCGGCTTCCTCGGCTTCCACGAGCTGTACCCCTGGAGCCACGAGACCGACCCCATTCTGCTGAAGAAGACGTGGTTCCTTTCGCCGGGCTTCTGGTACGCGCGCTCGTTCCTCTACCTGGCGGTGTGGGGGGCCTTAGGCTGGTTCCTCTACAGCACCTCGGTGAAGGGCGACACGCTCACCGACGAGGCCGCGCGCGAGCGCACGGTGCACCTCGTTCGCAAGGTGTGCGCGGCCGGCATCTTCCTCTACGGGGTGACGCTGTCGTTCGGCGCCATCGACTGGCTGATGTCGCTGCAGCCGCACTGGTACTCGACCATCTTCGGCGTCTACTACTTCACCGCCGGCATCCTGGCGTTCTTCGCCTTCGTCACCCTGATGTCGATGGCGGCGCAGGCGTCGGGCGTGCTCAAGACGGCGATCACCACCGAGCACTTCCACGACCTGGGCAAGTTCATGTTCGGCTACACGATCTTCTGGGCGTACATCGCGTTCAGCCAGTTCGTGCTCATCTGGTACGCGAACATTCCGGAAGAGACCGAGTTCTTCATGGTCCGCATGGAAGGCGGGTGGCAGTACATCTCGCTGGGCCTGCCCATCGCTCACTTCTTCGTGCCGTTCCTCTTCATGCTCTCGCGGCAGATCAAGCGGAACAACTCGCTGCTCGCGGCCGCCGCGGTGTGGACGCTGGTGATGCACTGCGTGGACATCTACTGGCTGGTGATGCCGAACTACGGCGCGCACGGCGGTGGCGAGCACGCGCCGCACCTGGCGCCCAGCTACCTCGACTTCACCGCGCTGCTGGGCATGTTCGGGGTGTTCCTCGCGGTGTACGGCGTGCTGCTCAACCGCAACAAGGTCGTGCCCATCAACGATCCCCGGTTGGCCGAGTCGCTCGCGCACGAGAACTACTGACTGTTCGCAGCGCGGGAGTTACGAAGCCCTCCGGTTGGCCCCTTGCCCCGGAGTTCGCATGAAGAAGCTGTCTGTCGTACCGCTGGTGCTCGCCCTGGTCGCGGCGAGCGCCCAGGCGGAGAACCGCTCGGCGACGCTGCTCGGTGACGCCCCCAGGCTGGTGCTGGGCGCCACGCCTCGACTGCTCGACGCGGTGCTCGGCGCGGAGGAAGTGAAGAGCACTCCCGCGGCCGTCGCCGGCATCGGGTTCGGCGAACACTTCGGCAAGACCGCCGCCATCGGCATGGCGTCGTCGGTCACCGGCGTGCTGATCGGCGCGGGGCTGGGCACGTTGTCCAACAACCTCATCGGCGCCGCGGTGCCGGTGTTGCTGGCGAACCTCTTCCTTCCGCCCGTGGTCACGGTGTTGATGGCGATGCTGATCGGCAACTGGGACTCGCCCGGGCGCTTCCGCTTCTGGGGACCCGTTCTGGGCGCCTTCGCAGTGAACGCGGCGGCGTACGCCATCGCGAGCCTGCTCCTGGTGGTGCCGTGGACCAACCCGATGGCGCTGTTGCTGTACTCGCTCGTCGACGGCCTGCTGATGAGCGGCGCCACGGTGGGCATCATGCACCTCACCGAGAAGAAGGCGCCGGCCACCATCACCTCGTTCGTGCCGGGCGTTTCCGACACCACCTTCATTTCGCTGAGCCGGGTGAACCTGTGAGAGCGCTCGTCTCGATGGTGATGCTGCTGCCCGCGCTGGCGTTGGCGCAGAACTGCCCCACGCGCGATTCGTGGCCCACGGCCGGTTGGCCTTTGAACCCCGTCGACGCCACTGCGAAGGCGGCGGAGATCAAGGCGCTCGAGGACTACGCCTTCACGCTCATCGGCAAGGATTCAGAGCGAAAGGGCTACCGCACCGACGGACTGGTGATCATCAAGCACGGCGCGATCATCTACGAGCGCTACGCCCGCGGCTTCGACGAGACGAAGCGCCACGTGTCGTGGAGCGTGGCCAAGAGCATCAGCAGCGCCCTGGTGGGCATCGCGGTGGGGCAGGGGGCGCTCAAGCTGGAAGACTCGGTGTGCACCACCGTGCCGGAGTGGGACGGCAGCCCGCACTGCGCGATCACCGTGAAGGACGCGATCACCTTCGGCACCGCGCTGGCGTGGCAGGAGGGCTACGAGAACTCGCCCTACCAGACGAGCTCCATCATCGGGATGCTGTTCGGCGTCGGGCGCAGGGACGAGCTCGCCCACATTCGCAGCCACAAGCTGGTGGGTGAGCCCGGCAAGGCCTGGCTCTACTCGAGCGGTGACTCGACGCTGGCCTCCGTCATCGCCAAGCGCGCGCTCGGCAAGCGGCACGGGAAGGACGCGTTCTGGACCGAGCTGTTCGATCGCATCGGCATGGAGCACGCGGTGTTCGAAGAGGACCTGAAGGGCACGCCCCAGGGCGGCATGCTGGTGTTCGCCACCCCGCGCGACTTCGCGAAGTTCGGCTACCTGTACCTGAACGATGGCTGCTGGAAGGGCGAGCGGATCCTTCCCCAGGGCTGGGTGGCCGCCAGCACCACGCCCTCCGCGGTGTTCGTCGCCGCGGCCCCGGCCTCGGAGGAGGTGCCCTCGGGTTATTCGTGGTGGCTCAACCGCGCCGTGCCCGAGCAGAAC
>VFKJ01000572.1 GCA_009885595.1 Myxococcales bacterium
CCCGCGGGCGCGAGCGACTTCGCCTTCACCAGCAGCAGCTTGGCGTCCTGGTGCTTGGCCTTCACCTGAGTCTGAATGAGCAGGGTGGCGAGGTTCATCAGCACCTTCCACTCATCGGGCTTGGCGGCGATCGCCTTGCGGTAGGCATCTTCGGCCTTCGCCTCGTCGGGGATCGCGTCGTACAGGTTTCCCAAGTGGAACCACGCTTCCCAGTTCTTCGGATCCTTCGTCAGCAGGGCCTTGGCGGCCTGTTCGCTGCGATCGAGATCGCCGGTGAGCAGCGAGAGGTGCGCGACGTTGAGCCAGGCCTGATCGTGGTGCGGCGCCACCAGCAGCTCGCGCTCGAGGTATTGAACCGCGCCTTCGGTGTCGTTGAGCATCATCGCGCAGGCGGTGGCCTTCTCCAGCAGGGCGGGGTGCTCGCCCACGGCATCCATTCCGCGATCGAGCACGTCGCGCGCGGCCTTGAACTCCTTCACCTCGAAGAGCACGTCGGCGAAGGTCGCCCAGGTGTCGGGGTTCTGCGGCGCCACCTCGGCCGCCTTCTCCAGCGCCTTGAGGCCCTTCTCGTATTGTTTGAGCAGGCGCAGCGCGAGCCCCAGGGTGATGAACCCGTCGGGGTTCTTCGGCTCGAGCTCGGTGGCCTTGATCAGGAACGGCACCCCTTCGCCCGCGCGCTTCTCGCTGGTGAGCAGGCGCCCGTAGTTGAACTGGCAGAGGAAGACGTGCTGGCCCAGCTGCGCCCCCTTCTCCAGGTGGCCCAGCGCGCCGCGGGTGTCGTCTTCTGATTCGTGCACCAGGCCCAGCAGCGTCCACCCCAGCGGGTTCTGCGGGGCCACCTTCACCGCCGCCATCGCGTGCGTCTTGGCGTCGGCGATCTGGCCGGTGAACAGCGCGATGCGCGCCAGCCCCACGTACACCTCGGGGATGGTGGGGTTGCGCTCGAGCAGGGTGTTGAGCTCGTTGGCCGCCGCGTCGAGGTTGCCGGCCTTCAGGCTCGCCTCGGCCTGGCGCAGCAGCTCCTTCGACTGGGCGGTGGTGCCGGTCTTCTCTTCGTTCTGCGCGAAGAGCTTCTTGGCCTCGGCGTAACGGCCCGCCTTGAGTTCGACGAGCCCCTGACGAAACAGTTCGGTCTGTGCCATGCGGCCGCGAAGTGTGCCGCAGATACCCTGCGAACACGAGCGAACGAAAAGAGGCGACGCAGCCTCGCGTCGCCTCAGTTCCCTTCAGGGGTGGACCGCCCTCGTTACCAGGGCATCCACGAACGAACGGTCTTGGCCGCGTTCGACACCGTGCTGGCCGCGCTGCTGGCGGCGTTCGACACCGCGCTGGCGGCGCTGCTGGCCGCGTTCGACACGGTGCTCGCCACGCTCCTGGCTGCGTTCGAGACGGTGGTGGCGGCGGCGCGCACGGTGGTGGCGGCGGCGCGCGCGGTGTTGGCGACGACGGTGACGGCCTTCTTGGTGGTGGCGACGGTGGCGCGCGCGGCGGAGGCGACGGTCTTCACCCCGGCCCTGACCGTGTTGACCGCCCTGTCCCCGACGACCTTCCGCGCCGCGGCGCTGGCGTCGCGGAGGTCGAGCTTGCCGTCGCCGTTGATGTCGGCGGTGTTCTTCGCCATCTGGCCGATCTGCTTCACGTCGACCTCGACCCCGACCGAGCCACCCAGGCCCACGCCGAGCGCCGCGCCGAGCGAGCCGCCGATCTTCAGCTTGCCGTCCTGGTACCCGATGACGCCGCTGGCGGTGGCCTCGGCGCCCGCGCTCGCGTACCCCGACGCCTTCACCGAGAAGGGACCGGCGGAGACCTTCACGTCGGCTTCGGCCTTGACCACGGCCGACGCGCCGGCCTTGCCCTCGAGGATCGCGGTGGGCGGGTTGCGGGTGATGACCGCCTTGCCCGTCGCCTCAGCCGACAGCTCGGCGGAGACCTTCGCGTTGCCTTCGACGCCAGCGGTGAGATCGACGCCGGCGAACTTCACCGGCTTGGTCTCGAGCTTGCCGTTCACCGAGGCCTCGGCGGAGACGCCGACCTTGGCGCCGACGCGCAGGTCGAGCCCGTTCGCGTTGAGCTTGCCCGACGCGTCGAAGGTGGCCTTCGCCTCGAGCTTCGCCTGCGCCTGGTAGCTCGCCTTGCCGTGATCGCCCTCGACCTCGCCCTTGCGCTCTGCATAGAGCCCGGCGACGGCCTCACGCTTGAACTTGCCGTCGACGCCGTTGGCCCCGACGGTCAGGCTGCCTTCCCCGCGGGTACCGACGCGGCTGCCGACGAACTGCGGAGTGGAGTTCTCTTCCGGCTTGCCGGTGGTGTCCCACTTCTTCTCTTCCCAGACGGTCTTCTTCAGGCCGGCCGCGCCGAGCGCGTCACCGACCTTCTGCGCCTTGTCCAGCTTGCTGCCGGAGTTCTTCTGGGTGAAGCCGGTGTCGGGCTTCGCCTCCTTCAGCTGCCACTGCTTCTCCTTGCCGGACTCCTTGTTGAACGAGTTCTTCTTCCAGTCGGCGGAGTCCTTGAGGGTGAAGGTGCCGTCCTTGAACTCCTTGGAGGAGCTCAGGGCGAAGTCGGTGCCGGTGGTGGACTTCGAGGTGGTGGTGGTCGTGGCCTTGCCGCTGACGGCCTCGCTCTTCTTCTCCACCACGGTCTGACTGGTGTCGTAGCGGCCCTTGGTGGTGGCGGAGCCGTTGGTGGTGGTGACGCCGTTCGCTTCCACCGCGGTCGACTTGCCGTTGGTGATCTTCTGGCCGCCGTACTTGTCGGTGTCGACCTGCCGCGAGGTGGTGGTGGTGAGGTCGCCGCTCTTGAGCTTGGTCTCGCGCGCCTGGGTCGAGGTGGTGCGCCCGAAGGCGTCCTTCTCGGCGGCGATGGTGTTCTTGATCTCCTTGTTCCCGGTGGTGCTGGTCTGCTCGAACTTGAGCCTGGTCTCACCGGTGAACTTGTTCCGGGAAGTGGTCAGCTCCTGCTTGAGCTGGGTGCCCTTGCGGTCCTTCTCGGCGCTGTGCGTGACCGAACCGTCTTTGTTCGTGACCGAGCCCTTGTTGGTGAGCTTCGAGAGCTCCCCCGCCTTCGTCTTGCTCAGGCCCTTGGTGAGCTTGCCCAGGTGCTTGCCCTCGAAGCCGTCCTTGCGCTTGGCGGCCTCGGCGGCCTTCTTCTTGGCGGCTTCGGCAGCGGCCTTCTTCGCGGCGGCCTCCGCGGCCTTCCTCGCGCGTTCAGCGGCTGCGGCGCGGGCGGCCTGCTGAGCTGCGATTGAAGCGGCGCTGGAAGACGATTTGGAGACAGAGGACATGGGATTTCCCTTTGGTTCAGTGAAGGCGTTTCTCGAGTATCGCGAAAGCAAAGCCCAACGTTGTGCGGATCAGCGAATGCGTACAGGCGCGGACAGGGGCCCACAGGGGGGCGTGACGGGACGGGTGAGGCGACGTCCTACTTCTTCTTCTGCTTGTCCTTCAATTCGCGGGCGGCTCTCTCCCTGGCCTCTTTGGCCTCGCGGGCCTTCCGTTCCTTCGCCTCTTTGGCTTCCTTCGCGGCGCGGGCGGCCTTGTCCTTCGCTTCCTGGGCGGCGCGGGCCTTCGCCTCTTTCGCCTCCTTGAGCTCGCGGGCCTTCTGTTCCTTCGCGGCCTGGGCCTTCTCCTTCTCTTCCTGCTGCTTCTTCTTCGCCTTCTCCACCTCGAGCGCCGCGAGCACCTTCTTCCACTGCGCCTCGGCGTCCTTGAGCTCGGCCTGGCAGGCGGTGGAGAGCTGCGCGGGCGTCAGCGGCTTGCCCGAGGGCATCGCGAAGGCGACCGCGCCGGTGACCTTGTCCTCATCGAAGGGCTTGGCGCCCCTATCGCAGGCGGAGAGTTTGGTGCGCGCCTCGCGCAGGGCGCTCTCCTTGTCCGAGAGCTCCTTCTTGCTCTTGGAGTCGGCGACCAGCGCGACACCTTCTCTCCACGCCGTCACCGGACCTTCGAGGAACGCGACGCCTTTCTTCGCCTTGCCCGTCGCCTCCAGCGCTTTGTCGACCTTGTTGCGCTGGGACTTCGCCCACGCGGCGAAGTCGGCGTCTTTCACGAAGAGATCGAGCTCGTCGTCGACCGCTTCCTTCACCGCCTTCGCCTTGCTCTCCACGGCCTCCACCAGCGCGCGGGTGGGCGCGGTCGGTGAGAGCGCTTCCTGCGCCTCGAGCAACGCCTGTACGCGGGGGACGATCTTGTCGCGGGCCTTGTTGAGCCGAAGCTCGAGATCGCGCTTCTCCCGTTCGGCCTTCACCTGCGGGAGCCGGGCCGCGAGCTCCTTGTAGCGCTCGAAGTGCATCTGCGCCTCGGGGTAGAGCTCGATGTCCTTCTCCGCGAGATCGCGCTTGGCGTCGTCCAGCGCGCTCTCCATCTCCTTCGGCTCGAGCTGGATGGCGAACTTCTCGGCGCGATCGAGGTGATTTGAGGCTCGATCCGCGGTCCGCTCCGCGTCGCGCAGGCGCGCCTCCATCGTCTTCGGACCGCAGGCGCTCGACGCCAGCAGCAACACCAGGGCCCACAGGACTCGCATGGAGCGGGAGTGTATACCGCTCCGTCATGGCGACCTCGCGTAAGCCGCTGTTCGACCCAGAGGAGAAGACCGCCACCGAAGGCAGCCCCCTTCAGACGCCTGAGGAAGACGCCGAGGCGCCGGTGACGGCGCCGCCCGAAGCCGACGTGGTGGCCGGCCGCGCGCTGATGGTGGGCGCGCTGCTCGAGCGGGCCGGGCTGGAATCTTCGCGCGACGCCGCGCGCTTCACCGCGCTCCAGACGTGGGTCGACGAGCTGGGGCTCTTCGGCAACCTCGGGCCCGACGGCCTCGAGTTGTTCGACGCGGCGCTGGGCTCGTGGGCGGACGAAGACGTCGAGTCAGTCGACTGGACGAGCGAAGAGCTGCAGCTGCTGCTGTGGGCGATGCAGAAGACCGAGCTCGCCACCCTGGGCACGCGGGCCGACGGCGCGGCGCTGCTGGCGAAGCTGCCGGTGTTCAAGGAAGCGGAGTCCTTCATCGACACCGCCACCCTGCGCCCCGTCGACGAGCTCGAGGTGCACCGGGCGCTGTTCGAGGCGCTGCTCGAGGCGATCCGCTCCGAGGTCTACGCGCGCAGCATCCAGGAAGATCCTGCGTCGCTCGAGGGTGATGAAGAGCTCCAGGAATTGCTCGCGTCGGTGGAGGCCGAAGGGTTCGATCGCAAGGCCGCCGCCGCCAAGGGGCCGGCGAACGAGGCGATCCAGGGCCTGCGCTACTGGAGCCGCTCCCTGCTCAGCGAGCTCTTCGCCAGCGGCAGCCCGCACGCGGCGCACCAGATCGACTCGGCGAAGCTGGTGGCGCTCGATGACGCCACGCTGGCGACGTGGCTGGGCATCGCGCACTCCCGCTCCGAGGCGATGGCGTGGTTGCTCGAAGGCGACGAGTACGAGTGAGGCGCGCAGGAATCAGCTGCAGCGCAGCCACTACCAGGACTTAGGCCCGTGGCAGGCGGGGCTGCAGCTGCGGGTGGTGCCATTCCAGGTGCCTCCAGGGGGCGCCACGTCAGGGACCCCGTTCACGTGCAAGTCAGGGCGAGTGATCGCCGAGGCGGTGGCGTTCGAATCGAGGTGACAGAAGGTGCAGTTGGCGCCCATGAACGCATGCGCGGGTTCTGTGTTCGGGTGCCTGCCGGTGGCGGGCGGCAGCGCATGGCAGCTGCCACAAGCGGACTGCGTCCCATTGACCTGCGTCCAGGACGGCAGATTCGAGGACGTCCCTCCGGCGAAGGCGCCGTGGCAGTACACCGCGCAGCTGGCCGAGGCGCCAACCCAACCTGTGAGCGTCAGCTCGGCCGGGGCCGGGTCGACGTGACCCGCGCTGAGCGCGTCGGTCACCGCCGAGTGGCAGGCCGCGCAGTTGATGGGTGAGGCGATGGCGTGGGTCGCGCTCACATGGGACGTATGCGCGCCCACGGTCACCTGGGTTGTGGCGGAGCTGCCCAGGACGTCTCGCGGCGGTGCGCCGGTTTGGTTGTCGACCCCTCCGTGGCAGAAAGTGCAGTTGGTCTTCCAGCCCGAGTGGCACTGGTCGCACGACACCCCGACCGTTCCTCCAGTCAGCTCGGGCCCGTGGCAGCTGGTGCAGGCCTGGAGCCCCTGGAGAGAGGGCGGGCCGTGGAAGGTGCCGGCGTCAGGCACCTTCCACCCGACCGGGTGGTAGCTCAGCCCGCCGTCGACGCCGGCATCGAACCCATCGACGCCGGCATCGATGCCGGCATCTGCATCGAGCCCTGCATCGAGCCCTGCATCGAGCCCTGCATCGAATCCGGCATCGAGCCCTGCATCGGATCCTGCGTCG
>VFKJ01000715.1 GCA_009885595.1 Myxococcales bacterium
GCCGCCCATGCGCAGGATGAAGTTGCTCTCTTCGGCGGCGCCGATGCCCTGCACCTGCGGTTCCTGGAGGCCGCCCTTGACTGCGCCCTCGCGCACCTGCTCGGCGGTGACGTTGGCCGAGGCGAACTTCACCTCGACCAGGGTGCCGCCGGCGAAGTCGACCCCTAAGTTGAACCCGAAGATCGCGATCCCCACCAGGACGGCGATGTTGATGACCGAGCTGATGAACAGCGCGATCTTCCGCTTGCCGATGAAGTCGAAGTTCGTCTTGCCCTTGATGATTTGCATGGCGATCTCCTCAGTTCAGACCGACACGGTCGACGCGTTGCGACCGTGCACGATGTAGGTGGTGATGAGCCGCGTCACCACGATGGACGTGAAGAGCGAGGCGATGATGCCGATGATGAGCGTGGTGGCGAAGCCGCGCACCGGGCCCGTGCCGGTGAACGCGAGCACGATGCCGGCGATCAGCGTGGTGACGTGGGCGTCGAAGATGGTCCAGAAGGCGCGGTCGTAGCCGGCGTCCACCGCGGCGCGGGCGGTCTTGCCCGCGGCCAGCTCTTCACGCACGCGCTCGTTGATGAGCACGTTCGCGTCGACCGCGATGCCTAAGGTGAGCACGAAGCCGGCGATGCCCGGCAGGGTGAGGGTGGCGTGCATGAAGGCGAGGCCCGCGAGAATGAGGCCGCCGTTGAGGATCAGCGCCACGTCGGCCACCAGGCCGGAGACGCGGTAGTAGAGGGCCATGAAGAGCACCACCAGCGCCAGCCCGAGGATGGCGGCCAGGGTGCCCTTCTTGATCAGCTCGTCGCCCAGCGAGGCGCCCACCTGGCGAATCTCGCCGATGGTGACGGGCGCGGGCAGCGCGCCCGACTGCAGGGTGGTGGCGAGCAGCTTGCCGTAGTCCTTCGCCTCCGGGCCCATGCGGCCGAAGGTGATGGTGCCGCTGTCGGTGATCTCCGACTGGATGTTGGGGGCCGACATCACGTTGTCGTCGAGGATGATGCCCATCTTGCGGTTGACGTTCTTGCCGGTGAGCTCGCCCATCTGCTTGGCGCCGTCGGGCTGCATCTCGAACGCGACGTAGTACGAGCCCTGGTTGTTGGGCGAGCCGGGGAACCAGGCCGTCTTCAGCAGGTCGCCGGCCACCGACTGGGTGTCGAGCAGGTACGTCTGGTACTTGAGGCACTTCCGCTTCGGGCCCGCCTCGGTGACGCAGTGGGTGAGCACCTTCTGCGGCGCGGGCACCTTGTCGGCCACGTAGGCCAGCAGGTCGGCGCGGCTCTCGGACTCCAGGAACGGGGCGCCGGGGCTGTCAGGGCTGTCGCCCTGCTCCACCAGGCGAATGAGCTTCGGATCGGCCGGAGGGGAGTCGGTGTAGATCTTCTGGAAGACCGACGAGTCGGTCGCCACCAGCCGAAACTCGAGCTGCGCGGTGGTGCCGATCAGCTGCTTGACCTGCTCCGGGTCGGACTGACCGGGCAGCGAGATCTGAATCTGATCGCTGCCGAGCTTGGCGATCTGCACTTCGGCCACGCCCCACTTGTCGATGCGCTCGCGGATGCGCAAGAGCGCCATGTCGAGGGCCTCGGCGCTCATGCCCTCGAGCGAGCCCTCGTCGAGCGCGAGCTCGATCTTCGCCCCCTCGCGGCCCTTCAAGGTGAAGTCCTTGAACATGTCGAGCAGCCCGTTCTGGATCGCCTCGGCGGTCGCGGGGTCCTTCACCATCACGGTGACCCGGTTGGTCTCGGGGTCCACGGTGGGCACCTCGATCTCGCCCAGCTTCTTGCTCGAAACCCAGCTGACCATCTGCGAGGCGCGGCGCTCGGCGCGCTTGGTGAGCGCGGTCTTCATGTCGACGTGCATCACCAGGTGAATGCCACCCTGGAGGTCCAAACCCAGCGAGAGCCGGTAGTTCGCAGGAGGCGCCCAGCCGGGCAGCACTTCCTGGAGCTTCTGGATGTTGTTTCGATCAGCCCGCTCGAGGCGGAAGAACGAATAGTAGGTGGGCACCAGCATCCACAGGGTGCCCAGGCTGACGGCGATGATGATGCCCAGTCGCGTGTACCAGTTGCGGTCCATCGCTCACTTCTCCTCTTTCTTGGGCTCGGACGACGCATCGGTCCGAGGCTCGACGGTGACTTTTCCCTGCACGGAGCTCTTGAGCATTCGCACCTTCACGCCGGCGGCGACCTCGAGCGTGATGACCTTCTCGTCGACCGCGAACACCTTGCCCAGGATCCCGCTCGAGGTGATGACGTCGTCACCCTTCTTCAGCGCGGCGATCAGGGTCTGCTGCTCCTTGGCCTGCTTCTGCTGAGGGCGAATCAGCACGAAGTACATGATGGCGAAGAGCGCCGCGAAGAAGACGATGTTCATGCCGCCGCCGCCAGCGGCCTGGGCGAACACCATGGGAAGTGTCGAGAGTGACATGGGGATCAAGAGGCGGGCCGTATAGCCCTCGGGGGGGTACGCGGCAAGCGCACACGTGTCCTCCTGTTGGAGGGGTTTTTTTGTGCTACGCGCGCACGCCCATGAATCGACTTCTGCTCCTTGGCGCGGTCGCGACGCTCGTCCTCTCGGCCTGCAACCTCACCGCGGTGGGTATTCCGTGTGAGCGCCGCGATGACTGCGAGCCGGGCCAGGACTGCCTGGTGGCGCCGGGCGGCTTCTGCTCGCGCGGCTGCACCGAGCCTGGCCAGACCCGCGATTGCCCCACCGGCACCATCTGCACGACCTTCGGCAAGGATCAGCAGGTGTGCAGCAAGCCCTGCCAGACGAGCGCCGACTGCCGAATCAACTTCGAGTGCATGCTCACGCACCCCACCGGCACCGAGAGCGCCTGCCGCCCGGCGCAGTGATTCACACCTCCGGCGTGGTCGGCCGGGCGTGGAAGTCCTCGAGGAAGTCGCCGTAGCGGTCGGCCTCGATCGCCGCGCGGGCCTGCGCCATCAGGGTGAGGAAGAAGTGCAAGTTGTGGAGGGTGTTCAGCCGCATCGCGACCAGCTCCTGAGAGACGAACAGGTGGCGCAGGTAGGCGCGTGAGAAGTGCCTGCAGGTGTAGCAGGTGCACTTCGGGTCGAGGGGCCGCGCATCCCTGGCGTAGCGGGCGTTCTTGATCACCAGCTTGCCTTCGCTGGTGAACAGCAGGGAATTGCGCGCGCTGCGGGTGGGGAGCACGCAGTCGAACATGTCGATGCCGGCGCCGACGCAGGTGACGAGATCGAGCGGGGTGCCCACGCCCATCAGGTAGCGCGGCTTGTCCTTCGGCAGCAGCGGGGCTGAGAACGCCACGCCTGCGTGCATCTGCGCGGGTTCTTCTCCCACCGCGAACCCGCCCAGCGCGTAGCCGGGGAGATCGATGGCGCAGACCTCTTCGGCGTGCCGCTTGCGCAGCGCCTCGTCGAGGCCGCCCTGGACGATGCCGAAGAGCGACGAGCGCTGCCGGTGCCAGGCCTTCTCGCAGCGCTGGAGCCAGCGGGTGGTGCGCGCCATGGAGGCTTCCATGTAGCTGCGCTCGCTGAGCGCGGGCGGGCACTCGTCGAAGGCCATGATGATGTCGGCGCCCAGCACTTCCTGGATCTCGATGCTGCGCTCGGGCGTGAGCAGGTGCTTGCTGCCGTCGAGGTGGCTCTGGAAGGCGGCGCCCTCCTCGGTGATCTTCCGCTTCTCGGCGAGGCTGTAGACCTGGAAGCCGCCGGAGTCGGTGAGCAGCGCGCGGTCCCACGAGATGAACTTGTGCAGGCCGCCGAGCTCGGCGATCAGCTGCTCTCCGGGGCGGAGCATCAGGTGGTAGGTGTTGCCGAGGATGATCTTCGCGCCCAGGGTGTGGAGATCGTCGGGGGCGATCGCCTTCACGCTGCCCGCGGTGCCCACCGGCATGAAGACGGGGGTGTCGATGACGCCGTGGGGCGTGTGCAGCTTGCCGCGGCGCGCGCCGGTCTGGGCGCAGACGTGCAGCAGCTCGAACTTCACCAGCGAGGGGACGACGCGCTGATCGCCGCGCAACTCTGGGACAGGGAGGGTCATGAATCGGACTCGATGAACATGGCGTCGCCGTAGC